>CAZEQA010000068.1:0-8184 GCA_964514265.1 uncultured Planctomycetia bacterium
TATGCCCAATACCAATTAGGGGTTGCTATGTCTGGCGAAAAAAGATTTGAGAGCGCAATATTGGCGTTTACTGCCTTAATAGCCAATTTTCCCCAAAGTAAATTTGTGGACCAGGCGCATTATCAGATAGGGGCAATCTACTTTCGCCAGGGCAGATTTCTTGAGGCCAGCAAGCAGCTGGAGAATTTGATTAAAGAGTTTCCCCAAAGCCAGATTAACGACCAGGCGATTTTTCTTAGATCCTGCGCAGATTATAATAATGGAGATTATGCCCGGGCCCTGGATGGACTTCGTGATGTCCTGCGCGTTTCTTCGCAGACCCAGCAAAAGATGAAAGCGCAATACCAGATAGGACTCTCTCTCTACCAAATGGGAAAAGAGGGCAAGGCCGTCAATGAATTTAAAAAGTTTCTCTCTCAATATCCTCGTGCAGAGCTGGCCGCCGATGTCTTGTTTTGGTTGGGACAATATTATTACCGGCAGAATAACTTTCCTCAAGCGCAGGAACATTTCGCCAAGTTACAGACGAGTTTCCCACATAATGAATTGGTTGATGATGCAGTCTTTTGGCAGGCAAAGGCATTCTTTAATCAGGATAAGCCCAAACTTGCTCTGGAACAATTGAGAATTCTGGAGACGAATTATCCAAATAGCGATTTAAGCGCCGATGTGCTACTGCTTCAAGGCGATATCGTTAAGGAACAGGGTGACTTTGAAGCGGCCCGGGATTTGTATCAAAAGGTATGCAGAGAATTTAGAGAATCAAACTTTGCCAGACTCGCGCATAAGAAAACTGCCGAGACTTTACAGGAGCAAAACAATTTCCGCGCAGCAATTGAGGAATATAGCCAGGCCCTTGGGTCTGGTAGCAAAGATTTGAATGCCCAGATTCAATTTGCCATCGCCCAATGCTGGGAAGGACAAAAAGATTACACTCAAGCCTTAAATGAATATTTAAAGGTTTGTTATCTTTATCCCCAGGCGTTTCCTTGGTTAAGAAAGGCTCAACTTAAGTGTGGCCACCTTTTTGAAAAACAGGCGCAGTGGGAAAAGGCTAAAGCGATTTATGAAAAACTAGCCAGTGGCGAGGATAATACGGAAGCCGAATTTGCGCGCCAGAGACTGGAACAATTAAAAAAGCAACAGTAAGCCCACACAATCCCACCATTTCTATGAACTGCAAAGTTAATTCCTTTTATTGCGATTAGAAACCCTTGATGCCAAAACCCCTTGACTTTATGGCAGCATTGTGCTAGAATGCGGTCTGATAAATTTCTTTTTAAAGATATAAAAAAAGTCGTATAAAAGAGTTAAAAGTCTTATGGAGGCTGAAGAATGATTCGCAGGGTAACAACAATATCTTTTTTCTTTCTAATGCTAATGCTCTTTTTTCCCCAATTTTCCAATGCGCAACAGCTTTGGCAGAGGCAAGATACGGGATTGGGCGATATAGATGTGCGTTCAATCTCCGTTTTTTCCGGTGATGACAGATTTATTTGCGCAGCTTGCGCACACAGCGTTTACTTTTCGGAAAATGGCGGCGACTTCTGGCAAGAGGCCTTTTCTCTTAAAGGAGAAGGTGGCGAGATAAATTTTGTCACCTTTGACTCGGTAAGCCCGGAAATTCTATATTTAGCTACCACTGAGGGGCTTTATGTTACAGAGAATCGCGGGCGAGATTGGAAAAGAATCTTCAGGAAAATAGGGGAGACAGCAAATAATGTAGCTTGGATTGCGCTCGATTTGCGTGATGAGCGCAAAATCTACATCGGCACTAACAAAGGCCTATATGCTTCTTCTGATTCAGGAGAAACCTGGCGAAAGCGCAATGGATGGCTTCCTGAGTCCCCGGTTGGCTCTATTGCAGTCCATCCTTCCAATTCGCAAGTTCTGTATCTGGCAAATACCCGTGGCCTTTTTAAATCGGTAGATAAAGGATATACCGGGAAAAGGATTTATGTTACCAGCCTCAAAGTTACGGATGAGGAAGATACTAAGGACGATGAAGAATCTTCGCAGGAAAACGAAAAGCAGACTTTGATTAGCTGTATTGTTATCGATAAAGGCAATCCTGAAAAGGTCTTTATTGCTACAGGCGAGGGTGTCTTTGTTTCGTCTGATTCAGGAGAATCCTGGAACAAATTGCCTCACCAGGGCTTAAGTTGCGATGATGTCAATTTTATAGTTGCCTCTTCAAATAAAGAAGGCACTCTGTATGCGGCCACAAAAAATGGCGTATTTGAATTTTTGCCTGATTTAAATAGCTGGCAGGAGATTTATCAGGGGATGAGTGCCCGGGATGTGCGCAGCCTGGCCTTGAATGCAGACGGCAAGCAATTGTTTGCCGCCACAAATAGGGGGGTTTTTAAAACGGTTGATACTTCGACTCCGCGCAGTGTCAATAGTGAGCCTGCTCAAACCGTTGAGATAGACAACCTCCAGAAACAGCTCCAGAAACTTTCTTTAAATGAACCGGCAATTCAGGAGGTGCAGGAAGCTGCTTTAAGATATGCCGAGGTAATCCATCCCCAGAGGATTAAGACCTTACGTCAAAATGCCAAGCTTAAGGCCCTGTTTCCGGACGTAACTCTAGATTATGATAAGACAGTCGGTTATAGTGTATCAAAATCTGGTGAATATTTTGCTGTAGGCCCATACGATTGGGGTCTTTCTTTCTCCTGGGATGTGGGAGACCTGGTCTTTAACGAACAGGTAAGATTACTTGACGGCAATGCCCGTTTGATGGTGCAATTACGCGATGATATCCTTAATGAAGTAACCAGATTATATTATGAGAGGCGCAAACTGCAAATCGAACTTATGATGTCTCCTCCCGAAAATCCGCACGAAACGATAGCCAAGAGGTTAAGGTTAGAAGAGCTGACCGCAAATATTGATGCCTTAACCGGCGGTTATTTCTCCCGTAATCTCAAATGTCAAGAATAGCTTTGATGATAGAAGATTCTTCGTCCTTCGCTTTGTCCTCCGCTTTGTGAAGAACTAGGACGATTCTGAACAAGATTCTTCGCTTCGTCCCACATTTTGTCCTTTACTTCATGCAGGACTTCGATGGACGATGCTGAATGAAATGAAGCATCTCGCTCAGAATCGCAGTACTTAAGGAATTAAATGACTCGGTGCGTAGTGAAGAATCTCGCTCAGGACTTGAGGAGCAATAAAAACCTGTCTTCGCAGAGACTTGCGCAGATTTTTCTTGACTAACTCTATATCTTATGGTATGTTAAACTAAATTTAGCGCGCCGGCGTTCTTAAATGATAGTATACTTACCTTTCATTTATTAGCCCATCAAATGTAGTCCTTTAATGATAGATTCCAGATGAAAAAAAAGATTTTGCTCATTGACGGTAATTCTTTTTGTTACCGGGCCTTCTACGCTATTAGAAACCTCACCACATCAAGCGGCCAACCTACTAATGCAATTTACGGCTTTGTGACCATGTTGAATAAACTGATAGCGGAGCAAAGGCCGGACTATTTAGCGGTGGCCTTTGACGTTGCCGCCCCTACCTTTCGCCACAAAAGATTTGTTAATTACAAAATCAAGCGCCGACCTATGCCTGAGGAATTATCTGCCCAAATACCCACTATCAAGGAGGTTCTTAGAGCCTACCATATTTCCATATTTGAAAAAGAGGGATATGAAGCCGATGACGTTATTGCTACTTTAGCAAAGAGATTCACCTCACCTGCCACAGACAAATATGGGCGCTCAGACGGTTCAGAATTAGAAATTTTAATAGTTACGGGAGATAAAGACTTTCTGCAGATAGTGAACAATACTACTAAAGTGCTCAATCCGCACAAGGACAATTTAATTTTGGATGAACTTTGGGTGAGAAAGAGGTTTGGTGTGCGCCCTGAGAAGATTAGAGAAATAATGGCTTTGGCCGGGGATACGGCCGATAATATCCCGGGAGTTCCCGGTATAGGCGAGGCTACCGCCATAGAGCTGATTAAAGAGTTTGGCACTCTGGATGGGGTTTTGGCTAATCTGGATAAAATAACCAATAAGGCCAGGGCCGAAAAAATAAAAGAATTTGCGCAACTTGCCCGAATGAGCAGGGAATTGGTACAGCTCGACTCTAATGTTCCTCAACTGGCCCAGAAAAAAACTTCAGAATTGCTCAAAAAGTCGAAATTGGTCGAAGCGGACAAGAAGAGGCTGTTTGAGATTTTTAAGGAATTAGAATTTAAGACATTACTGCAGACGGTAATTCCTGAAAGCAAAGATACGGTAGTTTGTAAAACCATTTCTCATCATCGAGAGGCGGAAGAATTTTTAAAACAACTGTTGCATAAAAAAGATGTGGCTGTTTATTTCTGGACCTCTCAACAGCAAGCTATGCGCGCTAAAATTTTAGGAGCCAGCTTCTCTTTTGCAGAAGAAGAGAGCTTTTTCTTTCCTTTGGAGAAAATTCCCATAGAAACGCTAAAGCCCATTTTAGAAAATAAGGATATAAAGAAGATAGGGCACGATTTAAAGTATTTAAAAGTTCTTTTAGCTAATTATGGAATTGACTTACAAGGCCTAAGCTTTGATGTGATGCTCGCTGCTTATTTACTTGACCCGGCAAAGGCCAAATACGGCCTTGTGGATTTGGCCCTAGAATATCTTGATTGTAAGTTGGAAGATTTACATCCCTCTACCCTAGACAAGGAAGCGGCCAAGATTTGCTCTCAGTTCGTAAATACAATTCTTAGATTGAATAAGATTTTACAAAAGCAGTTGCGGCAAAAAAACCTGTTTGCTTTATTTCAGAATATAGAGATGCCTTTAATAGAAGTGTTAGCGGAGATGGAAAAAAATGGCGTGGCCCTGGATAAAGATTTATTGCTGCACTTATCTTGCGATTTCGAAAGTAGACTAAAGAGCCTAACCGGGCAGATTTACGAGATGGCCGGGGAAAGTTTCAATATAAATTCCCCTAAGCAGCTGAGTGTCATTTTGTTTGAAAAACTCAAACTCCCCCGATTAAAACGGACCAAGACCGGAACTTCTACCGATACGGATGTCTTGCAGAGACTGAGGAAGGTCCACCCCTTAGCTTCCGCCCTTTTAGAATTTAGGGAAATATCAAAATTGAAATCTACTTATATAGAGGGATTGATGAAGCTTTTGCATCCGGCCACAGGGAGAATTCATACTTCTTTCAACCAGACAGGTACGGCCACAGGCCGTCTCTCTTCCAGCCAGCCCAATTTGCAGAATATCCCGATTAAGACTAAATTGGGAAAGAGGATTCGCCAGGCCTTTATCACTGATAAAAGGGCAAATCTTTTGTTATCGGCAGACTATTCGCAGATAGAATTGAGGATTATGGCCCATCTCTGCGGGGATAAAAGTTTGATTTCTGCATTTAAAGAGGACCTAGACATTCACGCACATACAGCATCCTTGATTTTTGGTGTAAGTCAAGATGAGGTAACTGCACAGATGAGAGATACGGCCAAAACTGTAAATTTCGGCATCAGTTATGGCATAAGCGCCTTTGGTCTGGCTAGAGATTTAAGTATTGAGCAAGGTCAAGCTCAAGAATTTATCGAGGCCTATTTTCAGAGATATCCCGGGGTGAAAAAATATATTGCCCGGCAGGTAAAGGCGGCTAAAGACCGCGGTTTCGTGACGACATTATTGGAACGCAGGCGCTATATACCGCAGATAGAAAGCCCTAATGAAAATGTCCGTCAGTTTGCTCAAAGAATAGCGATAAATGCACCGGTTCAAGGCTCTGCCAGCGACCTAATTAAAGCGGCAATGATCGAGATTTATCGGGAGTTAAAGGTAAAGGGGCTTGCTACCAAAATGCTTCTTCAGGTTCATGATGAATTAGTATTTTCCGTCCCGGAAGAAGAATTAGAAGAGGTTAAAGTCATAGTCAAAGATAAAATGGAAAATGTAATTAAGCTAAAAGTACCTATAAAGGTATCCATTAAAGTCGGCAAGAATTGGTTAGAGATGAAATGAAGGTGTTATTCTGTTCAAGCGAAGTTGTGCCTTTTGCCAAGACCGGTGGCCTGGCCGACGTAAGTGGCGCATTGCCACTTGCCTTACAGGAGCAGGGCGCTGAGGTAAAGATAGCCTTGCCTAAATATAGAGGGATAAAAAGCCGGGGGCGAGTTGTTAAAATAGGCGAGACACTAGAGGTGTACTTGATAGAAAATGATAGATATTTCAACCGCGAGGGCCTCTATGGCAATAACACCGGTGATTATCCCGACAATTTAGAAAGATTTGCCTTTTTTTGTGAGCAGATTCTACATTTATTGAAAGAAAGAGGCTTCTGCCCGGAGATTATCCACTGCAATGATTGGCAGACCGCCCTTATTCCTGTTTATTTAAAGACCAAACTTAGGGATGATGCCTTCTTTAGCCAGACAAAGACAATATTTACTATTCATAACCTGGCCTATCAGGGGATTTTTCTTAGGGATAGGTTTATCCAGACTCATTTAGACGAAAGACTCTTTAATAAGCAGGCCCTGGAGTTCTACGGCAAAGTTAATTTGCTTAAAGGGGGGTTGGTATTTTCGGATTTTATTACCACGGTTAGCCCCACATATGCCCAGGAGATTCAAACTCGACAATTTGGCTGTAGGTTGGAGGGTGTATTAAGAAAAAGAAGAGAGGATTTATTAGGTATAATTAATGGGATAGATTATAAACTCTGGAACCCAGCCGCTGATGACAAAATTTTCCAGAAATTTGGAGCAGAGACCTTAAAAGATAAATATATTAACAAAAGAAAGTTACAACAAGAGTTGAATCTTTCTCCTGAGAAAGATGTTCCTCTTTTGGGGATGATCGGCCGCTTGACTGAACAAAAAGGCATAGATTTAGTAATCTCATGCTTGGCTAAGATATCCGGCCTTAATTTGCAATTTATCATTTTAGGTACAGGAGAGGCAAAATACCATCTTTTGTTAGAAAAAATAAAGCAAAAGAATTACGGAAATATCTCTATAAATTTGCGCTTTGACTCAAGCCTTGCCCACAAGATTTATGCCGGGTGCGATATGTTTTTAATGCCTTCGAATTTCGAACCGTGCGGATTAGGCCAGCTGATTTCCTTGAAATATGGCACTATACCTATCGTGCGCAAAACCGGGGGATTGGCCGATACGGTTATAGATTATAATCCCGACAATAAAGCAGGAAACGGACTTGTCTTTACAAAATATACAAGCCGTGAAATGCTCCAGGCGTTAATGAGAGCAATTAAACTATATAAGAACAAAAAAGAGTGGTGCAGATTAATGCTTCAGGCAATGAAATACGATTTTTCCTGGGAGACCTCAGCCCAAAAATATATCCAACTATATAACAGAGTAATGCGGACCCCACACTTCCGTGTGGGGAATATGGATACTACAGGCGGAAGCCTGTAGAGAAAGTTTCCAAGTGTGAGCAAGAAGATATCGGTTTTGGGTGTCACCGGAAGCCTTGCCAGCGGAAAGACAACTGTTGTGCGGATGTTTCAAGCCTTAGGGGCCTCGGGCATCGACGCCGATAGAATCTATCACGAACTTATTCGACCCCAAGGCTTGTTGTATAAAAGGATTGTTTCTACCTTTGGCCGGGGAATTCTGGGAAAAACAAGGCAAATAGATAGAAAGAAATTAGCAAAAATAGTTTTCAGTAACAGAAACGCCCTAAAAACATTATCCCGGATTACCCATCCTGCGATTATTAGAAAGATTAAAGAGAGGCTTTCCCAATTAAAAAGGACTAAAAGGTGCAGAGTTATTGTAATTGATGCGCCTCTGTTAATAGAAGCGGGTTTAATCAGGCTGATGGATAAATTGTTAGTTGTAAAAGCAAACAAAAAGAATCAAGTTGCCCGATGCAAAAGACGCAAGGGGCTATCGAGAGTTGAAGCACTTAAGAGAATCAGGAGGCAAATACCTTTGACGAAAAAGATTAAATTAGCCGACTACGTAATAGACAATAACGGCACTTTAAAACAGACCAGAAAACAGGTGAACAATATTTGGAAAGAAGTGTAACAAGGAGGCAGAGATGGAAATAGTAAACTTAAAGAATATGAAGATGACGGATTTGGGCAAGATGGGAAAAGAACTCAAGATAAACGGCGTAAGCGGCCTGAGGAAACAGGATTTAATCTTTAAAATCCTGCAGGCCCAGGCGCAGAAGGAGGGCCATA
>CAZEQA010000069.1:0-3545 GCA_964514265.1 uncultured Planctomycetia bacterium
CCGCTTTAATCAAAGAAGCGAGCCTAAAATTTGGCAAAGAAAAGCTGGTTGTGGCTATTGACGGTAAGAAAAATCCTAATCGCCCAAGGCTTGAGGTCTTGATTATGGGCGGAGAAGAGTCAACAGGTTTAGAGCTAGTGGAATGGGCGAGGCGGGTGGAAGAGTTAGGCGCAGGAGAGATTCTTTTGACCAGTAAAGACGCTGATGGCACCAAGGACGGATATGATATTGAGATGACCAAGGCGGTAGCAGAGGCTGTCTCTATTGCTGTCACTGCTTCCGGCGGAGCAGGTACCTTGGAGCATCTCTATCAGGCAGTAGCCGAGGCCGGCGTTGCCAATGTTCTTTGCGCTTCGGTATTTCACTTTGGCGAAATCACTATTCCCCAAGCAAAAAAATATTTGCGCGATAAAGGCATTCCCGTAAGGATATAGTCTGTGTGTGGAATATTTGGGGTAATCGGACATAAAGATGCGGCCAGGTTGACATATCTTGGCCTTTATGCCCTGCAACATCGCGGTGAAGAAAGCGCAGGGATTGTTGCTTATGACGGAAAAAGAGTTAGACACTCAAGAGCTATGGGGCTTGTTAGCGATGTTTTCGATGAAAGGACAATAAAATCTCTACGCGGAAACTTAGCTATCGGCCATACCCGTTACTCAACCACAGGCGCCAGTCACGCAAAAAATATCCAGCCATTTTTGGTCAGTCACAGAAGGACCCATATCGCCATTGCCCATAACGGCAATCTTACCAATACATTAAAACTTCGCCGAGATTTAGAAGAAAAAGGCTCTATTTTTCAGACTACAATGGATTCGGAAATCATTGCCCACCTTTTAGTGCAACAGAAGATGGTAGATATGAAGGCAAATGTTGTTCAGGCAATATCGCAACTGGAAGGGGCGTATTCGCTGGTCTTAATGGTTAATGATGTGTTAATTGGGGTAAGAGATCATCAGGGGTGGCGCCCGTTGTGTTTGGGTAAACTCGATGGCGCATATGTGTTAGCCAGTGAGACCTGTGCCCTGGATTTAATTCGCGCCAGATATGTCAGGGAGATTGAGCCGGGTGAGATTGTATTTATCAGCAAAGGTGGCTTACAATCCATCAAGCCGTTTCCAAAAAAGAAACAGGCCTTCTGTATATTTGAATACATCTATTTTGCCCGGCCGGATAGCAATATATTTGGCCAAAATGTCTATCTCACCCGCAAACGCTTAGGCCGCCAGCTTGCCCGTGAATGGCCCGTAGATTGCGATTTAGTCCTGCCTATCCCGGATTCGGGAAATTACGCTGCCTTAGGTTTTGCTGAAGAGTCCAAGACACCTCTTGAGCTCGCTTTAATTAGAAACCATTATGTGGGCAGGACCTTTATCCAGCCTTCGCAATATATCAGGGATTTCCGTGTGCGCGTAAAACTTAATCCGATTAGAGATGTTCTCAAAGGTAAACGTATCGTTATTATTGAAGATTCTATTGTCCGCGGCACTACCAGCCGTGTGCGCGTAAAGACATTGCGGGAGGCCGGAGCAGCTGAGGTGCATATGCGTGTGAGTTGCCCACCGCTTATATCCCCATGTTTCTATGGTATAGATTTTCCCACCAAAAAAGAATTAATTGCCTCAGCTCACAGCGTAGAGTGGATTAGAAAGTTTATTGGATTGGACAGCTTAAAATATTTAAGTCTTGATGGTATGCTTGAGGCGATGCCTCTGCCAAAAGACCAATTCTGCACCGCCTGCTTTACCGGAACCTACCCTATTAAACCTGCCGGAAGGTTATCCAAAAATATCTTAGAAAAATTGAAAAAATAGGGAATAAATCGGGGAGTTCTTTTGTCTAATATATGGAAACCGAAAATGGAAGACAACGTCTTAATTGAGAGGTTCCTTTCTGGAGATGAAGAAGGATTTGAGATGTTAGTTAAAAGATACCAAGACCGGGTAATCAATATCATATATTCCTTAACTGGCGAGGCCCGGGATGCAGATGATATTGCCCAGGAGATATTCATTAAGGTGTATAGAAATTTGCCCACTTTTAACAAAAAGGCAGGATTTTCTACTTGGCTTTACAGGATTTGCGTAAATACGACTTATAACTATTTGAAGAAGGAAAAAAGATATCTGCCCTTAGATTATATTCAAGAATCCGATGTTTTTAAGAAGGGTTCTTTAGATAACTTAGAATCTAAGGAAAGGCAAGAGTTGATAAAGGAGGCCATAGAGAGGCTACCTTTTAGATTCCGCACTGTGATAGTATTGAAGGAAATAGAAGGTCTTTCTTATAAAGATATTGCTAAAACTTTAGGTTGCCGCATTGGGACAGTGGAGTCGAGGCTTTTTCGGGCACGTGATATGTTGAGGAAGATACTTTCTCCTGCATTAAAGGAGGGGACAAGATATGAGATGTGATAAGATAAAAAGGTTCTTAAGTCGTTATATAGATAAGGAATTAGTTGATAAAAAACTGAAAGCTTTAATAGAAAAGCATCTTGATATATGCCCACATTGTCAGGCAGAATTTAATGCCCTTGTTAAGGTGAAAGGCCTGATTGCAGAGAAAGGAAGAATAACTGTGGGAGGGGAGTTCTTAGTTGGGCTTAAAAATAGGTTAGAGCCAGAGGCCCCGGTTATAAGATTGAGGTGGCTTCCGGAGGCAGGAGACTTAGCCCGCAGGTTAATCCCGGTTCCCGTAGTAATTATGATTTTGATGCTTAGCCTGGTATTTACCCGACTAAATGGGGCTTTTAGTCCTGTGGATGAATATATATTTAGCGACTTAACCAATGAAGAAATGGGCATCTTGAGTGGATATATAGGCAGCTCCGATTTGTTAACAAATGTGGTCTTTAAATAATATGGAGGTGATGAGAAAATGAAACGGGCAACTTTGTATATAGTGATTTTAGGGATTGTCTGCATTGGCTTGGGAGTAGCTGGGGGAATCGCAATTGAGAAAAGGTATACTGCCAGAAATCTTCCCCGAATAGTTAGAGGACAACTTTTCAGGCATGCTGAACGTTCCTGTTGGCAGAAGCCGGGATTTCCTCAAGGAGGGATGCAGGGATTTCATCAAAGAGGTATGCCGGGACTTCCTTCCAGAAAAGGGCAAGAGGCTGGACTAACCAGCACCTGTAAGCGCATTGGCCAAGGATTAGACCTGTCTTCTGAGCAAGAGGAAAAAGTTCAGGTTATCTTAGAGGAAAGCAAACAGGAGATCAAGCAGGCAAGGGACGGATTTAAAGAACAGCTTGTCCAGGTAAGAGGAAAAAGCCACACCCAAATCCTGGAGCTCCTCGACCCTGAACAAAGAGAGAAGTTTGAGGAATTGACAGCCAGGACGAAGGAAAGAAAAGAAAGAGGAGACAGAAGAGGGCCTAGGAGACCGCACTAATTAAGGACTATTCTTTACTTGACAGAGGAAAATAGTACGGTCTTCTTATATTGAAGAAGATAAATATGTTATATGAAAGTAGGCGGTGAGAAGTGAGAGATAAATCTGTGGACTTATTCAAGGCCTTAGGAGATATCACAAGGCAA
>CAZEQA010000069.1:3555-8100 GCA_964514265.1 uncultured Planctomycetia bacterium
AGATATTGGCCTTGCTCAGAAAGCACGAGATGAATGTAACTGATATATGTAAGACCTTTGAGGAAATGACACAGCCTACTATTTCGCATCATCTGCACATATTGAAGAACTGCGACCTGGTGGACACAAGAAGGGAAGGAAAGATGATTTATTATTATGTAAACAAAAAGATGCTTCACGATGGGATAATAGAGTTTTTAGAAAAATTTGAGATAGAGTTCTAATTTTTTACCCTAACATATAGAAGTATTTAAATATGTGATTGTATAGGCAAAATAAGAGGTGCTCTGGAGTAACAATAGGTCCTTCGCCCATAAAGGGCTCAGGACCAATTCGTCCTCCGCTTTGCGAAGGACTAGGACGATCCTGAGCGAAGCGAAGGATCTTACACAGCAACTTACGTTCACTAACGTTCCGTAAGTTGCGTGCTCATTAAATAGGCCTTGCCCAAATATTTAAAAGGAGGTATAATACATTACTATAATGGTAGAGCCAAAAATATTCAATAATATATCAAAGGCAAAAACCCCCAGAGAACTGTTTAGTCTTTTAGAGGACAAGGTAGCGGTTCATTTTGAAGTAGGTTTTTTAAAGGTATTTGTGTGGGATGAACCAAAAGGCAGATATGTTCTCAGGGAAAATATTACGAGCGTAAAAACTACATCTGGGGAAGCTGACAGTGCCAGGCTTAAGGCTCAAGACCCTATTATAGCGCATTTATTGGATGTCAAAAAAGCGGTTTTAGTAAAAGAGGTGGATGAAAATATTGCCGTTGCCTTAACAAAAGGCAGAAAGGCCTTTCTGTCTTCACTAAGAGACCAGCTGATTGATTTTCAGGCCGAAGTTTGCGTGCCGGGCTTTGCACAGGATAGGCTGGTCGCCGTATTTATCCTGGGCAAAAAGCTATCAAAGGAGGAATTCTCCAATCAAGAGATAATGCTATTTTCTTCATTGGCCAGCCAATCCGCAGCGGTAATCTCTAAGTTTAACTCGGTAAAAAAAGAGATAGAACTCTTTGTCAACTCCTTGCGCAAGGTAATTCAGGCCCTGGAGGCCAAGGATATTTATACCAGAGGCCATTCAGATAGAGTAGCCCAGTTTTCTATGATTCTTGGCCACAAACTTCGTGATGAACTTGATATGCTTCCTTACGGTGAAATATCCTTGTATTATGCTGCTGAGCTTCACGACTTAGGTAAAGTCCATCTTTCCGACGCTGTGCTCAAAAAGGCAGGAAAGTTAAGCCCTGAAGAATGGGAACAGATGAAAAGACACCCTATCGAATCTGTGGAAATAGTTAAGCCTTTAAAAAAGTGGTTCGGGAAGATAATCCTTGACGGCGTCCTTTACCATCATGAAAACTTCGACGGCACCGGCTACCCATATGGAAAAAAAAGAGATGAGGTAAATATCCTGGCCCGGATAATCAGAGTAGCCGATTCTTTTGATGCGATGATTACCGATAGACCCTATAGAAAAGCGTTAACTCATCACCAGGTAATTTCTGAGCTTAAAGCCGGCCGGGGTACAAAATATGACCCTAAAGTAATAGACGCATTTTTAGAGGCATATAAAGAAGGATTATTTAAAGATATATTTTACTCGCAGCTGGAAAGCGAAGGCCAAAATGAGATTTAGAGGAGTGGCGTTAGATGGTATATAGAGGCGCAGAAAGAAGAAGGTATGTCCGGGTGAACAAGTCATTGCTGGTTACTTATATACCAATTGATGCAGCGCGAAAACCTTCTCAATCAGTCATTAAAAATATCAGCGGGGGAGGAATAAAACTTCCTCTTAAAGAGGAGCTTGCAGCAGGGGCATTGTTGAGATTAGAATTAGAGCTGTTAAAAGAAGAAAAGAGACTCCAACTTGAGGCAAGAGTTGTTTGGGTAAGGCCTAATCCCGAAAATAGAAAGTTTCCTTACGAAGGAGGTATAGAGTTTATTAATATTACCCAGGCAGAACGCACGATGTTAAGTAATTGCGCCCAGTATTTAAATAGAGCGGAGTTACTTAAGGAATTTTTCCGCTAGATTTACTAAAAGATAGGAAGGAGGCAAAATTGTCGGAAATAAAGATTGAAAAACCCAGCCAGGATAAATTAAAAGAATTGGATATTTCTAGTTGGCCGATATGGGAGAAAGAGGTATCCAAGTTTGACTGGTATTATGATGGCCAGGAGACCTGTTATCTCCTTGAAGGAAAGGTAACTGTAACGACAAAAGATGGGAAAAGCGTAGATTTTGGCGCCGGAGACCTGGTAGTCTTTCCCAAGGGCCTGAGCTGTGTCTGGGATATTAAGAAGCCAGTACGCAAACACTACAACTTTGGATAGACCGTTTTGGATAGCCTGTTTCTTCCTTTTGCTATCGGAATATTTTTATTTTTTTTCTTGACAAATGATACTAATATAGTATCATTAACTTGAGGAAGAAAAATGAAGCTAATTACAAGAGATATCGGTTACGCAGTCAGCGCCCTTTGTTTTATTGCCCAAAACAAAAAAAGGAAAATTTCAGTTTCCGAACTGGCCAAGTGTCTAAAGATTCCCAGACATTTTTTAAGAAAGATAATGCAGACATTAAGTAAAGGAGGGGTAGTTAGGTCATATAAAGGCCGAGGTGGGGGGTTTGTGTTAGCTCAAGCATCAAAGAGGATATTTTTGGTGGAGCTGATTGAGATGTTTCAAGGTCCCATAAGCCTAAGCGATTGTATCTTTAAAAAGAAAGTTTGCCCCAGCATAACGACTTGTAGGCTTAAGGGATGGATTGGCGGCATTGAAAACTATGTCATTGCTAAATTAAAGAATATAACCTTGGCATCTTTAATGCTTTAATGAGGAAAGGAAAGTAAATGACTTTATTTAAAGAATGTCCAGGTTCAAAGAGGATAAAGACGCCATATCCTGAAGAAGTCAGATGTGTGTGGGCAGCTGGTAGAAATCTGGCCTGATGAGGCCAGCACAATTTGCAAAAGTTGCAAAAGAGAGGTTACAAGAGAGATGTACTCTTGTTGCCTGAGTTGGTGTTTGATGGCGAAAGAGTGCGTAGGTGAAGGAAAATATAAGCAATATTTAGAGTCCAAAAAGCTAGAGAAAAAAAGGAGATGATTAAGATGACTTTAAGAATCGGATTAGGTATAATAATCGGTGCTGCCATTGGATTTGCACTTGGCTACTTTGGAAAATGCGCTTCAGGAGTATGCCCGTTGACAAGTAACCCTTATATCTCTACAATAATAGGGGCAGCGATAGGATTGCTGATAGCCCTGGGGAGATGAGGAGGATTTAGTTGGTTGAATTTGAAACAAAGATATTGGAGGTAATCCCCAGGGCCCCTGGGGTGAAAAGCTTCCGCTTTAACATAAAAGAGGGCGTGGATTTTAAGCCCGGGCAATTCTTTTTTGTGACCATTAAGATTGCGGGGCTTGAGAGGACAAAGCATTTTTCCTTTTCTAATTCGCCTACAGAGAAGGGCTACGTAGAATTTACCAAGCGGATTACAGAAAGCGAGTATTCCCAGGCCTTAGAGAGATTAAAAATTGGCGATTGGGCAAAGCTAAAGATGCCTTACGGTGCTTTCACATTTGAGGGTGAATACCAAAGATTAGCCTTTCTTTCTGGAGGCATCGGCATAACTCCTATTAGAAGTATTTGTAAGTTTATCACAGATAAAGGGCTACCGGCAGATATAGTATTGCTCTACGGCAACAACAAGGAGGAAGATATCATCTTTAGACAGGATTTAGACAAAATGGCTGCAGCTAATAAAAATATACATATAGTTTATACCTTAACCTCTCCGGATATAGATAGACAAAGATGGCCCGGAAGAACCGGTTATATTGATGATAAAGTAATCCAAGAAGAAATTGCCGATTATCAAAATAGGGTGTTTTACATCTGCGGCCCGCCAAAGATGGTAGAAGGCTTGAGTGGTATTTTAAAGAATAAGTTAGCTATTAGCGAAGACAAAATTAAAATAGAAAATTTTTCAGGATATTAGAGGAAAATCAGATGGCTAAGGACCATATCTGTTGTGATAAAGAAATGCCTGCATCTCATCTACCGCCCAAGGTAAAGTGGTACAGGGATAAAATAGTTATAGTGGCCTCAGGCTTGGCCTTAATCTTTATTCTTTCATATATCGTGCCTATCTTGGAGCCATTCAGAAAGTCCTTCTTGATGTATTTTCGCTGGATCTGGTGGGCGGTTCTTTTAGGATTCTTTTTAGGCGGAATTATCGATCATTTTATACCCAGGGAATATATTTCACATTTTCTGGCTAAACCCAAAAAGAGAACAATATTTTATTCTGTGATACTTGGTTTCTTTATGAGTGCGTGCAGCCACGGAATTCTGGCGCTCTCTATCGAATTACACAAAAAAGGCGCATCCAACCCGGCTGTAGTAGCTTTTCTCTTGGCCAGCCCCTGGGCGAATTTTCCGCTTACTATAATACTTATTGGTTTCTTTGGCCTAAAGGCGCTATATATTATAATCTGTGCCTTGATTATCGCGATTATTACGGGGCTTATTTTTCAGTT
>CAZEQA010000070.1:0-7945 GCA_964514265.1 uncultured Planctomycetia bacterium
TTTTCATCCTCGGTAATAACGATTCCCTTTACTTTTCTCTCGGCATCTCGTTTCACCCTGACTTCTATAGTCGCATCGGAATTACGCTGCAAAACAAAGTGGCTAACCTTTCTCTTTATAATATGAAGCTCGGTAATTTTAACAAATTTTTGGTACTTCTTAGGCAAAAGAATGTATTCCCCCGACCATGATAGATATGTTCGATGACCCAGTTTTAAATGCTGACTTTTCTTCATCATACAGTATCCCTCAATCACCAGATCAGAGTATCCTGGTGCCAATTTTTCAACGCCAAGACAAAGGTCTCTCTTTCTCACATATTTCTTATACATAGCAAAAAGTAACTTTCCCCGATTTCCATTGGCTTTGCGGGTAAAGATACGGATAACATTGGATGATGTTTCTCCACCAATAACAAGTTTATCAAAAGCAAATATTCTTGAGCATTCTTTTGTTGCCTTATCAACTGCAGCTATCTTTAATCCTTGAATCTCTATGGAAGGCAGGGTCCTATCGCCAAAAACGTCAGAGCCTTTTAGGGCAGGAATTAAAATATGTTCAGGATAAGACCCCTTAATAGTAATGGACGCTAAACGCCTGCTCACATCCATGCCACATATGGCATTAAGATTTATACTGTAACGGCGGTCCATTACCGAAATCCCACCCCCATCGCTGATAATATCCTGAATAATAACCGGTTGAGCTTTGGAGAGGTCTTCAATTATAGGAAGAAACCCTCTCACATACATCTTGGTAATCACCAGAACCGGTTCTCCATCGTGGAATTCATAAAGAGCGCGCAGATGAATATAGGAATGTTCCTTCCCTTCGACAATACGGTAGCCGGTGATAAGGGCTGTTTTGGTATCACGAATGATGCCAATGCGTGCTTCGGGTTGATTATCTTGTGCAGGAAGCCATACTGCAACCGGTAACCCATGTTTAACTACCTTAAATCCAAAACGCATAGAAAATCTAATGGGCATAATAACTCGCTCGACGACCTTTTCCGGATTTATTGCCCCGTTACTATCAATGGCCACAGAAACTACGATCGGTGTATCTTGGCTATGCTTACGAAGGTCTCTGCCTATGGGCTTTCCAATGTTTCTGTGGCGGAGAATTTCCTTTTCTGTTTCCAATTCAAAAGCCACAACTTCCTTTAACTTGGGCCTACGCTGCCCGGACGGCTTAATATATTTTGTGTAATCCACTTTTCGAAGCCTCTCCCATTCCCCAGCCTTAAGGGCAAAATAGGAGGAATCCTCAGCCACCTCCTTTGGTCTCGCCAATACTTTAAGTTCATCTAATTGTTCAAGCACCTCCCTCGTTGACTTTCTCCAGTGAGACTCGCCCTTGATGCCGGGTAAAACTTCTCTTTCTATTTGCCTTTTATGAACTTTTTCTGCAACTCTCGGTTTTATCTCTAGATCTATTATCTTCCAGAGCTGTTTTCTCTTAAGAGAAAACAGGATATTTCCCGCATAATCACCTAAATAATACATATCATAACACGCCTCGGGTTCGGGTCCCGCAAACCCATCCCAAACCGTCTCCTGAGTAGCTCTCAACATCAATCTTCCGCCATCAACCAAAATTATAATGGGTATGGGTAAATCTAATGCTGGCGGCTGTCTCCTCTTAGCCTGAGTAAGAGCTTGGCCTGGTTGTGTCGCGTACAAAGGTATGGAATTGAATAAGCCACTCTGCATATCTATTACACAAACATCATGCCTGCCCAAAGGAAGTGCAGGTATTGCGCCCTGGCCAAATGTTAATTCGAATCTTCCTTCCTCAAACGCAACTTTACCTGTATAGTAGTAAGTTATCCCGTCAACGAGTACTGCAAACTTGCTGTCGCTGCTACTGTCACTGCAAGTCCAACAAATAGTGCCATTCCGCGGCATTACCTCTCTTTCATCTAAAGTCGGGTCTATGGAAAATAACTTGGCGTCTATTGCATTGGGCAAAATCTTAATCTTATCTCCAGAAACATTAAACCACTCTATCTCTAAATCTTTTGTATCTTGATGTTGAGCAAAAATAACATCAGCGTAATAATAATCTAAGGCTGTGACTAAAAATGCAGATCTTAAGATAAAGTCTGAAGCCTTCTCCGAAGTTTCCTTTCTCTTTGTATGCTCTCTTATGTCTTGCGCTTCAAATTTTCCTTCGGTGAGAAGAATGGGAGTGCCGTATTTATGTTTAGCGATGATACCAAGAAGGGCTGAATATGTTCCGATACGATTGATATTAGCCAGAGCAATATCTGATTCAGGAATCTGGGCAGTGAGCATTTTTAATACGTAAAAAAGCTGATGATAATTACGGCCTTTTTGTTTTGGTAATAATACTTCTTTCAACTCTTCTTCATTTAATTCTTTCACTTCGTTAATGCAGGTTCTCCATACAATCGTTGAAGATATTGTAGCCGAATAGCTGTATACCTGAAAATATTCCCAGAGCTCACAAAATGCCTGTGCGCATGCCTGGGCTAAACTTTCAAATTCTTCACCCTGAATATCGATACCTTTATCAGTTAATTTAACAGTCTTTATGGCTTGTAAAATTGTTTGTAAGTGGGGGGCAAATTTTGCCTTGATAATATTTTTGGACGGCCTCTTGCCTTTATCTGGCCTATCTTGATGAGAAAAGAGAGAAACTTGGGTTAAATCGTCTTGTAAGATAAGAGGCTGATTGAACATAATCTCTCTCAGTAAGTAATTTCCTGCTATACCATCTTCTGCCTCTGTTTGGACAGCCCCCAGTTTAATTCTAAGCTTTATATCTCGTTTTCTTGCCAATCTTTTGAGAACTCTGATTGTCCTGTCTAAACGGGTTTCAATCCCGCCTTTGCAACTATAGGGAAATCTTCCGGAAGGAGAAATGTAAACAGAAAAGGCCTTTTTATTGTCCGGGTGAATAAAGTCAATCATCGTATCTAACAAACGGCCAAAAATAGTCTGACTAGAATAATTTTGGCGAACATGGATTCTTCCTTCCTGGCTCAGGCTGATTCTTCGGGCTTTATCTTTCCATAATGCCAAAATAGTTTTGGCCAAATCCTCTTCACCATTCTGCCTGTGTTCATAAAGCACTCCTAAGGATGGGCCGTCATCCCTAATTAATAAGTCTCTTACGCCTTTTATATCCGAGGCAACAATGGGCACGCCTGCTGCCAATAATTCTAAAACAACATTGGGAGTTCCTTCTTTTTGACTGGGCATCACCGCCATATCAGGATTAATGCAGTTAATAATCCGGGACATATCCGCTACCTCATAGGCACCCTCAAAGGTAATCTCAACGCCTCTTGCTGCTTGTGCCGCTAAATTCGTCAGTTCTGTAACGGATCCCCTGTCCACAGCCTTGCCAAATATACGGACTTGCAGAGCTCTGCCTTCCTTAGAAAGCCCATCTTGCACAATACCAGCTGCACGGATAAGCTGTGCGACATTTTTACGCTCAGTTATCCTTCCGAAATAAGCCACGACTAAATCGGGTCTGTCTTTTGTTTTAATCTGGGGGCTTTTTTCGTTCTGTCCAAGACCGAATCTTGGTTCTATTAAATCCCTAAGGGGAATATAGGTGGGCACTGTTGTCCGCGGCCACTCTTCTGAAATCCCCGCGTTACTCAACCGCCTAATATCGTTTGCGCTACAAACAGGCCCGTAGATAATATCTATATCCTTGAGTTCCAATAAGAATTCTATGAACGCCTTCTCAAAAGGTATGCCAAAAACATTCTCTATATCTAAAAATATAACCTCAAACCTTCTATGTTTTCTCTTAATCCAGGCTAAAGGAAAATATTCCATGTCAGTTTCAACAAAGACTTCCAATGTTACCCCCGTAATTTTCGAAAGCAATTCGTATTTACCTGACAAATATTGGCCATCTATCCGTTTCTTTAAATCTTGCAAATAATCAAAAGGGTCTCTTTCCTCACCAAAATTAGGAAGCCCGGAAAATACACTAGAGCTCGAGTGGCCGTTCATAAATCTTGAGGTAACATCAAAAGGCTCTCCTTGTGAATAGCGTCTCCCTCCACCAGACCTATCTACTAAAACAAAAGCAGGCTGGGATATCTTGTAAAATAAAGAACTGACCTTCCCTATTACTAATACACCTGTTACTATAATCAGTGGCACTGCGCTTACCTCAACTAAAATAACAAGGAATTTATCAAGACTTATTCCCTGAGAGCGACAAACCGCCATAATCACTACACCGATAGCTACGATGATAGATATAACTGCCTGAATAATCTCAAGACGGGTAACCTTAAGCCCGCTACAGCGGTAAGCTGCAGGAAGTCCGCCTGTTTCCGTAAGACCTAACTGGCGACTTAAGTAATATGCAATAAGGAAGGAAATAACTATTACAGAAAGAATAATGATTAAGAGGACCATTGTAGCCCTTGCGCTATCTGGTAAGCCGCTATTTCCTATTGAGGTAAGGTAATGACGGAAGGCTACAAAGAATGCCGAAATAGTCGCAACAGTACCCAGGAAGGGAAGATAGACAATGCCGCAGTATTTATATTCATTAACTACACTGGAGCTGAAATTCTTCTTTACAAAATCGGAGTTTGCCTCCTGAACTTCCTTTAAGAAAATATCCTGAAATTCGTTGAGTTCATAGCCTCCCGAGTCAAGAACATGAGCAATGCCTATAAGACCGTGGAGACGAAGCATACCGTTGATCATATTCATATACAGGGAAGTATTCCCATTCATAAATATCCAATGTTTTATTGCGCAGTAATAAAAATTAGCAATTTGACGGATAGCAGTTTCTAACTTTTCTTTATCCAACCTAAAATTCATAAATGTCTTAAGATTAACAAAAAGCGCATTAAGATGGCCGTTTAAAACTTGACTGTCTTCTAAATAATCATCTCTAAATTGACCAGCGATATGACGAATATAGTCGTCAATTCTCATACGAAAATAATCCACAGTTAGATAAACCTTAAGTGGAACATATATCGACTTTCCGTCTCTTCCTATTAAAAGAGTCTTATTCATTGAAATTAATCGCTCTTTAAACACCTCTACGTTCGTGATTCTGCCGGCAGATAAATCCTCCAAGAGACTTAAGAATTCCAGGCGCAATTGGCGTTGATTACCCCAGTAATTCACCTGCGACTGCTCTGTCCACCAATAGAATGTCGGCGCATCTTCTGGAACCTCTGAGGATGGCCCTTTGGGCTGCTTCTCTGGATTAGCAATAATTTCCTCCCAGGGAACAATGGTTGCATTTTCCCAATCTAAATTAGGGAGTTTCTCAAGTTTTGCTCTTCTTGAAAGCCGTTGGGTTGCCCTGCGGGAATCGCTTCGGGCAGAAGCTCGACGAGCTCTATATACAGTGTTAAGCCATCGATATTCTTTCCTCGTCAACTGCCTTGATTTCTCTTCTTTTAAATTACCGAGCTTAATCTCACCAAAAGCAGTCCGTTTAAGCTCAATTACCGGATAGCCGATATTGCCTAACATCTGGCGGATTTGATGGAACTTGCCTTCAGTAATGACAACTTCAACGCGAGTATAGTAAACACAATATTTACTCTCTTTCCTATAATAACCCAGAATTTTGACTGACTTAGCCTTTGCTATATCATCCCACCGTCTTAGCTTTCTATCTCTGGCTATAATTTTGACGCCTTCCATAAGCAGCTTTGCTGCTTCTTCAGTAAAGTAGCCCCTCACAGTTACCTCATAGGTCTTCTCAATTTTGTGTTCCGGACTTATTTCCGGATTGAATATGATATTGCTAAGCTCGCTTCCTCTCTCGAACAGAAGTAGGCCGGTTGTATCCTTGCCCAGTAGCCCCATTGGTTTTAGATAACTGAACTTTTCAGGCAATAATTCGGCAACAACACGTGTGTTTAGTGCATTATTTACTTTCTTGTTAGAAGTTATACATCCGGCGGGTTTATTCATCACTATGATCGGCTTAAAATAGGAGATATCTAAATCCTTTAAAATAAGACTCCTTACAATAAGCAAGATTGGCAGGGCAAAATAAAGGATAATAGCAAAGAAGACTACGGTAGGAACAGCTACAGCAAGACTGCAGGTAAGATATAAACGACAAACAGACTCATCGGGCAGCCCTCCGGTTATGCCCATTGATACAAGATAATGCAAGAGTGCAGCGAAGATTATCGCGATAATAACAAGGATGGGGATAAAGGGAATGCGGATAGTGCCGAGGCGGGTCTGAGAATTATGTTTAGGTCCTGCCTCCTGTTTCAGCCGCATTTGAGATTCATATTCTGCCTTTGTCATCTCTGCAATTACCCTTCTAATGGGGGTAATTTTAACCTTCTCGCCAATAACTTCTTTAAGAGACGCTAAATCAGGGATAGCCTCAACATTAATAAAATCATCTGGCGCATCAGTAAAGATAAGGTTCTTCATAATGCCGTCTTTGGGCACTCCTTGTGATATTGCTGTATCTTTTATAATGTTAGCAACCTCTTTCCAGCTAATCCTTCGACCTCCTAATTCCAAAATCATTGGCATCTGCATCTGCTCAGAAGGAATCTCTGTCTTAGATAAATCTAAAAGAACCTGCGCCACATCATCAACCAAAATCAGGGATGCGCTCAGTCCCTTATAGAGTGTTACTTTCTTACCAACCGGCCGCTCCTGCTTCTCTAATATCGCCTTAATTAGATGCATCACTAAACCAGAACTCGATGATTTTAGCATTTCGCTGCCAACCAAACCCATAGTGCGAAGAATGATTACGTTTTTACTTTTTAATTCTTCTGCCAGCTTAATCAAGACATATTCCATCAATGCCTTGGAAAGAGGATAAGGAGACACATCAAATTTCTGTTGAGAATAATCCTGAGTCAACTCCTGTATAAAGTCAGAAGGCTTTCTACTAATATTTTCGCCAAATTGAAAATATTCTTTTGCATATTCAGTTATCTTCTGAGTATTCTGTTCAATCCACTTACTGGCTTCTGGAGGGACTTTTTCGATGTCAAATGAGGAGATAAATATTTTCCGCATTCTTTTATCATTCCAATCAGCAGCTAATAAAACCAAAGCCGCACCAAGCACGTTTACGCTAAATATTTGCGCTGCTGCCCCAACATTCTCCTTTTTTATTTCAGTGCTACTATCTGCAGCGATATTGAGAAAAGTTCTGCACCCTTGCATAGTTGTTTTTAAACTATCTATATTCAACAATTCTCCCTCTACATAGACAAAAGAGGGCGCAAAAGCCCGAAGCTCCTCTAATCTTCCTGGCCTGATTAGCGCACGCACCTGTTCCTCTTGCTTAGCTAAGCCTTTAGCAAAACTTGAGCCGAGGAATCCGGTTGCTCCGGTCATTGCCATATGCGGCCCCTCATAGCCATCCTGGTCAACTCTGTGGGTGAGCCTGAATTTAAGTTGTCTTAAGTATCTTTCTTGCTCTTGCTGGACATCACAACCTTCCGCCTCCAGGACAGCCAAAAGTCCCATCACTAAGCCGGCATATCGCAGATGATGTCTGAATTCTAACTCCCTCATACTTACATTCTGCCCATAGGGCGGCCTCTTTACCGGCACCACTTTTCCGTCAGGTTGCAACAGAAACTTATCTGCAATAGTGTTAAGTGGAGCAATTTTATCGATATCATCCCACAACCGGGAAGTCTGATGTGCTACGTCTGCATCATATTCGTTGAAACCCGAAACTCTCATCCTGTCCAGATAATCTCCTACATCAATCTCATCTTGCATAAGTTCTGCGTGTAACTCATCTTCCGGTTTATGCGGCAAATACATATAAAGGTGCTCAACATCGTAGCCGGTCCCTGAATTCCACACCGCAAGGTCTAAACTAAACCTGTTTTTCACTTCTCTAATCACTTTCTCATCTAAAAGTGTTACATAGGTAATCTTCTCTGTTCCTATATTGGGGCTGCGTGAATCTGTAT
>CAZEQA010000071.1:0-7798 GCA_964514265.1 uncultured Planctomycetia bacterium
ATAAATGTCGGACAGCATTCTCGGTGGGGGCTTTACTGTTGAATATCTATCTTTATTAGAAAGATATTGCAATATTTTTGGGTTTTCTTTTTAAAGGACTAAGATATGGCTAGAATTTTGTTAATGAAACCAATTGATACGGAATACTATATTATTGCGCCGAATCTCGGACTCGGATACCTTGCCTCTTCTCTGAAGAAAGACGGACATAATGTAGAAATAATTGATTCAGGACGGTTAAAAATTGATTATGACGATTTTAGAAAATATATTCAACAAAACCAATTCGATATAATAGGTTTTCAGCTCTATACTTACCAGCTAAATTCAGTTAAGAGATTATCTTCTATTGTAAAGCAAGTTTCGCCGCAGACAACTGTAGTTGTGGGAGGGCCTCATCCTTCTTGTGAGCCTGTGCATACACTTACGTATCTACCTTCTGTTGATTTTGCCATCATGAGAGAAGGAGAGAGACCTATCTCAAAACTAATGCGATTGCCAAAAGATGCGTATAAACGCGAAGATAGTTTATCAAAGATAGAAAATTTGTCATTTCGCTCGTCAAACGGCATTAGGATTAATCAACTCGTTTTTGAAGAAAGCCTTGATAATATACCATTCCCCGAGTGGAGCCTAATTGATCCGAACAAATATCCTAATTCTCCCCACGGAACTTTTACCAAAAACATCCCCGCTGCGCCAATTTTAGCCACTAGGGGATGCCCTTTTGATTGTGATTTCTGCGGAGCTTCTTCTGTAATGGGGAAAAAGATTCGTCGCCGTAGCATTGCAAATATTATGGAAGAGATAGAATTGCTTCGTAGCCAATATGGCGTAAAGGAATTGCATATAGAAGATGATAATTTTTCTTTTAAAAAAGATTTTGTTATCGACTTTTGCAATGCCCTTTTAAAAAATAAGTTAAATATTAGCTGGTCATGTCCAAATGGTATCCGAATCGATTCTTTAGATAAAGAGATGGTTGGTGTTATGGAAAAGTCGGGCTGTTATTCTATCGGTATTGGTATAGAGTCCGGAGATGATTTAGTACTGAAGAAAATCGGTAAAAGGTTAACTTGCAGGCAGATCGAAGAAAAGATAACTTTAATTAAGAAAAGTACCTCAATAAAGGTAACTGGTTTCTTTTTGATTGGTCATCCTGCTGAAGGTATAACAGAAATAAAAAAGACCATTAGATTTTCTAAGAAACTGCCTATTGATAAAGCCGCATTTTGTACCCTTATTCCTCTGCCGGGAACTAAAATATTTAATCAATGGTTGAAAGATAAGAAAATTACATTAGAGCAGATAAATTGGGACACTTATTTTGGATATAGTTATAAATTAGGCATATCAAGCATTGACGAGAAAACGCTAAAAAAGTTACATCGTTATGCTATTGTTTCTTTTTATTTGCGATTTAAGATTATCTTTTCTCTGATTCATGAGATTAAGTCTTTCCAACAGCTTAAAGCAGTTATTAAAAGAGCGTTCAGTATTATTCCGTGGATGAAACATTATAGGACGCAAAAAGAAGGGATTTTCGCTCCTACTGAGATTTTAAAATGAATCTACCAAATAATAAAAAACATATTCCACTTTCGATAATCTCACCAGCTTACAATAATGGAGAAGAATTGGCAGGTCTCTTAAATTCTTTAAAAAATGATTTCCAGAGGAATCCATTTCTTGAAATGATAGTAGTAGATGATTGTTCTACTAGTGATTCAGTAGCAGGCGCAATAGAAAAATTTAGTTTTGTAAAATTTATTAGATTATCACAAAACAAGGGTGCCGCCGCAGCCAGAAATGTTGGAGCTAAAGCTGCAACTCAGCAGATATTAGTTTTTATTGATTCCGATGTTCAGGTGGAAGAAGAAACTATAAAAAAGATCGAAGAAGTTATGCAGGATGAGAAAATTAAAGTTATGGTAGGTAATAAATCAAAAGTACCAGCCAATAAAGGGATATTCCCTACTTACAGAGCAATAATGCATAATTCGTGGGTTCCCAAAGAAAAATTTGCGACATTCTTCACCGGTGCTTTCGGAGTAATGAGAAGAGAGGTTTTTGACGGAATCAACGGGTTTGATGAAAACTACAGCGGTGCATCAGTGGAGGATTTCGAATTTGGCCATCGATTGTCAGAAAAATATCCTATTTATTTTTTTAAGGACATCCTTATCCGTGTTAATTGGAATCCGTTTACCAAAACCATGAAAAATCATTATAACCGCACTATTTTATGGATGCAGTTATTTAAAAAAAGAAAGAAATTTGATAATTTTTGCGCAACTTCTTCACAGGGAACAGGTTATATCCTGGGGTTTTTGACTTTGGCATTTTCTCTTCTTCTTCTGTTTGGAATCAAGTTTGCAGTTTTTCCTTTAGCAATAATGTTTTTATATTTGCTATTTAATAGAAGATTTTTCCTATTGACTAAAAGAGAAAAGGGGATAGTTTTTATGCTCATGGCTGTTGTTATTCATATGGCTGAATCCTTAGTAGTCAACACAGGCGCTATTGTCGGACTTTTTACTAATTCTTTAACAGCCCAAAAGGCAAAGTTTCCTAGTGGCAGGTAAGAATGTAGCTACATTTAGAGAAAAATTTTAAGGAGTTGTCAATGAATATGAAAAATGAAATTTTTTACTCAGTTGTAATCCCAGTCCATAATGAAGAAAAGAATATTTTAGAGCTTTATAAGAGGTTAACTAATGTTTTAACTTCCCCCAACAAACTATATGAAATAATCTACGTAAATGATGGAAGTACAGATAGTTCACTTAATATCCTGCATAAAATTGCAAGTTCAGATAAGAGAGTTAAAGTTGTTGATCTTTCAAGAAATTTCGGGCATCAAATTGCTATTAGTGCGGGTATTTCCTTCGCATCAGGAAAGGCCACGATAATTATGGACGGCGACCTTCAGGATCCGCCATCGGCGATCCCTGAGTTTATAAAAAAATGGGAAGAGGGTTTCTCTGTTGTCTATGGTATACGGAGGAAAAGGAAAGAGTCTTTATTAAAAAGAATTTGTTATTTTGTGTTCTATAGAATTCAAAAAAAGATGGCAAAAATCAAAATACCTCTTGATGCGGGAGACTTCTGCTTGATGGATAAAAAGGTAATCGACATATTAAAAAAGATGCCGGAACGGAATCGATTCATTAGAGGCATTAGAAGCTGGATTGGTTTTCCTCAGGTCGGTATTGAATATGAGAGGGATTTCCGATTTCACGGAAAACCCAAATATAATCTAAGAAAACTTTTACGGCTTGCCTTCGACGGGATATATTCTTTTTCAGATATTCCATTGAAAATATCTTTAATTTTTGGGTTTTTTATATCTACCTTATGTTTCATTTTTACCATTTATATAATTTATCAGAGATTGGTTTACGGAACATCAGCATATGGAATTGCAACGATCGCTGTTTCTATTTTATTCCTTGGAGGCATTCAGCTTATCGCTGTCGGTGTTATTGGAGAATATATTGGCAGAATTTACGATGAAGTAAGGCAGAGGCCAATATTCATCGTTAAACAACTTATCAACTTATGATGGAACAGGTAAATTGTATTATTTGCGGCAGTAAGAAGCTTGAGCCAGTTTTTTGCTCAAAAAGCTTTATGTACCCCGATAAGACATTTTCCCTCGTTCAATGTGTTAGCTGTGGATTGGTGTTTCTTAATCCTCGCCCAAGCCTTGATGAAATTGGGGAATATTACAAGAATTATCACCTGCATATAAATATCTTAAATTTAAACTGGTTTGCTAAACAAATTTTACTTACTGAAACAGTCGGAAATACAAGATATGGAACAAATTCCCAAAATAATAAATTTTTAGAAATAGGTTTTGGCGATGGGATTTTTCTGGAGTATATGAAAAATAAAAAATGGGATGCATATGGAATTGAAATAGAAGAAGAGTGCGTTAATAGGTTAAAAAAAATGGGAATCGAAAACGTATACACTGGCGATATCTTTTCCCGCCCGTTTAATGATGGAACCTTTGATTTGGTTCGTATGAACCATACCCTTGAACATATGCATGAACCTTTAAAACTTTTAAAGGAAATAAAACGAATCTTAAAAAAGAATGGGAGATTGATACTCGCAGTTCCAAATTTTGATGGAGCCTGTCATAGGCTATTCAAACAATACGCATATTCTTTGCATTTGCCGTTCCATTTATATTTTTTCTCTCTATTAACTTTGCAGAAATTAATAGATACAATTGGCGGGCTTAAAATTATTAAAAATCATTCTTTTGTTCTTTATCTCGCATCAATTATTCAATATTTAAAAAGAAATAAGAAAAGCAATTCCCCTGCTTATAACTTCTCTATTGCTAAATTGATAATGCATCGACTGATCGACTTAATCACTTTACCCTTTATGAAGATACTGAATTTATTTGTTGAAGGAGATAAGCTGGAAGTTGAAATTTTGAATAGTTGATATAGCTATGGATAAAAGTTTATATAATAAGATAATATCTGCGAATATAGATGTCCACAAGAAAGAGGCTGAATTTTATGATATTATTCATACCTTTGGATTAAATTGGTATGCCCAGGAAGTATTAAAGAATGACATACAAAAAATAGTCAGAATAGCTCCTGGCAAAAAGGCATGCGACTTAGGTTGTGGTACTGGAAATGTAACTATGAAGTTGTTAGATGCCGGCTGTGATGTTACCGTTGTCGAGCTATCAAAGGCAATGTTGTCTCAATTAAATAAAAAAATAAATACAAGAAAGAAGATCAATACTTTTTGCATGAATATAGACGAGTTTCTCTCTGCTACTGTTGATAAATATGACATAGTGATTATAAATGCAACTTTACATCATATGCCAGATTATCTTGACACAATTTCAATGGCCTTGAATCATCTCTCTGATAATGGTGTGTTGTATATAATGGATGGCGCTCACCGTGAAAAGATTAATAAGTATTACGAATTTATTAGAAGATGCTTTCTCGGCCTCGATAAGAAGTTATATACTTTTTTTCGAGGAAACAGAGAGATAATATATAATCACGGCATAGATTATACTTATTCAGATTATCACTGTAACGCCGCTGGTACAAATGGTCTGGATGTTGCCAAAATCAAAGAGCTTATAAAAGAGAAAGGATTAAAATTAATAGATTTTGCAAGTTATAATATAGGAATGTTTGTCGGTACTTTGGCTATATTGGATGATATGTTGTCTATTTCTAAGAATAGTTTTAGGTTGCTTGCTAAGAAGAATGCCAGAATTGATTGATGGGAAAGAATAAAAAAATAGCTGCTTGGAAATATATAAGGTCTTTATCATGAGAAAGAAAAAATTACCTTTGAACATTGGTATTATAGGTTGCGGTTACTGGGGCCCTAATTTAGTAAGGAATTTTAATACTATTGCCGATTGCCATATAAAATATTGTGCTGATATAGATGTTCACCGCTTGAAATATCTTCAAAGGTTATATCCTTTTTTGACGATAACAAAAGAATATCGCAGAGTAATTGAGGATCCTGCTATAGATGCAGTTGCAATTGCTACCCCTGCTTCTACACATTTTTCTATCGCGATAGAAGCTCTTAAGGCAGGCAAAAACGTATGGATTGAAAAACCAATGGTAGCAAGCACAAAAGAGGCTAAAATTTTAATCAAAGAAGCCCAGATGCGTAAATTAACCTTATTTGTTGACCATACCTTTATTTATACAGGTGCGGTTAGAAAGATTAAAGAGATAATAAACTCTGGAGCAGTCGGCGGGATATTATATTTTGACTCAATTCGTATAAATTTAGGACTTTTTCAGCATGATGTAAATGTAATCTGGGATTTGGCCCCTCACGATTTGTCTATTATGGATTATTTGTTAGAGGTAAGTCCCATAGGGATCACTGCTGCTGGAATGGGGCATTATAATAATATTGAAAATATTGCTTATCTTAATCTGGACTTTGATAACAATATGTTAGCACATTTCCATTTTAACTGGTTGGCTCCCGTCAAGCTACGACAGATTTTGATTTGCGGTGACAAAAAAATGATCTTATATAATGATATGGAACCAAGCGAGAAAGTAAAAATATTTGATCGAGGTATAACAATCGATAATAATAAAAGAAAGGAAAATATATATCAGACATTGGTTAGTTATCGTACAGGTGATGTTCATTCACCCAAGATTGATACGAAGGAAGCTTTAAGCGTTGCTTGCGAACATTTCATTGAATGCATTAGATATAAAAAGACACCAATATCAGATGGTTATGCAGGTCTTGAAGTCATTAAGATTCTTGAAGCAGCTAGCAAATCTATTAAAACTGATGGGAAAAAAGTGAAACTATGAATCTAAAAAGGTTATTTTTATAATGAACAAACTAAAAAATAGCAAGATTTTGGTCACAGGGGGAGCAGGATTTGTTGGTTCATTTATTGTCGATAAGCTTTTAAATCAAGGTGTTAAGAAAATTATTATACTGGATAATTTTGTTCGTGGTTCAAGAGATAATATTAAAGACGCATTAAAATCTGACAATGTGAGTTTAGTTGAAGGGGATATAAGAGATATTAATTTGTTAAAGAAAATATTTCAAGGTGTTGATTATTGTTTTCATATGGCCGCCTTACGTATAACTCATTGTGCTGCCAACCCCAAGGAAGCCATTGAGGTTATGTGTAATGGAACATTTAATGTAGTTGAATGCTGTTTAGCCAATAAAGTTAAAAAGCTAATTGCTGCCTCTTCGGCATCAATATACGGGCAGACAGATACTTTTCCGGCCAGGGAAGACCATCATCCCTACAATAACCGCACTTTGTATGGAGCGTTGAAAATGGCTAATGAGCTTATGTTGCGTTCATTTAATGATATGTCTGGCCTGAATTATAATGCTTTACGTTATTTTAATATTTATGGTCCTCGAATGGATGTATATGGTAAATATACTGAAGTTTTTATCCGATGGTATCATTTAATAAGGGAAGGTAAACGGCCGCTAATTTATGGCGATGGTAAACAGACCATGGATTTCATTTATGTTGAGGATGTTGCCCTTGCCTCAATTCGTAGTTTGACTGCCGATATTTCCGATGAAGTTTTTAACATAGCCAGCGGTACGGAAACGTCTTTAGAAAAATTATGTTTGTCATTATTGAAGGTTATGAATTCCGAATTGAAACCAGAATATATTCCTCTTCCCGAAACCCGTAAAAAAGTCGAGGTAAAAAGGCGCTTAGCGAATATTTCTAAAGCACGAGAGCTACTAAAATTTGAAGCCAAGGTTGAATTGAAAACGGGACTAAAAAAAATGGTAGAGTGGCTTGATATTAAAACATCTAAAAAATATAAATAGAGATTATGATTCCAATTACGAAACCATATCTTGACTATAGAGAAGAGAATTTAGTTTCTGAGGTACTGCGCTCTGGTTGGTTGACGCAGGGTCCAAAGGTAATAGACTTTGAGGAAAAAGTTGCCAAATATGTAAATACGGGATATGCAATTGCTGTTAGCTCATGCACAACAGCTCTTTTCCTCGCATTGAAGGCTCTGGATATAGGCAAGGGAGATGATGTAATAGTTCCGTCTTACTCTTTTATAGCAACTGCTAATGCAGCAGCACATACAGGGGCAACACCTATATTTGCTGACATCGATGCGCAAACTTACAACATCTCGCCGCTCTCCATTAAAGAGATTATTAAATTAGGATACACTTCTGATCCGTCAAATAAACAATTGATTAACAGATTTACATCTAATAAGTTGAAAGCTATTATTCCAGT
>CAZEQA010000072.1:0-7752 GCA_964514265.1 uncultured Planctomycetia bacterium
TAACCTGGTTAGAATGGTCAGGTTAGAAAGGGAGAGTATGTATTTGCCAGGCCTTCGATTGCACTCAGGATTGGCACTGAGCGAAAGCGAAGTGCCGAAAATTGCTAATGGCCGCTCCGCAATAAACAAAAGGGGCCAGGCGCTTTTTTCTCAAAATAAACAAAAGGGGCCAGGCGCTTTTTTATATACAATAAACACCTCGCAAGCTATATAAACGTCTATGGCGAGGGGTGGCTGGGGTTCCAGCCTTTGGAGCGCAGCTCAACTAAAACACATCTTGAAGTTTCTTCTGCTGTAATTGAGCGAGCACCAAAGGCGAACACCAGACAGGACCCCGAGCCCTTTGAGGCAGGTAAAGATGAAAGTCATTTCTAGTATCCAGCAAATGCAGGCTTGGTCCGGAAGGATGCGCCGTAAGGACAAGAGTATTGGTTTTGTTCCTACTATGGGCTATCTGCATCAGGGGCATCTTAGTTTGATGCGCAAGGCGCGCCAAGAAAATGATTGCCTCGTTATTAGTATCTTTGTTAATCCCACGCAGTTTGGCCCAAAGGAGGATTTCAAAAAATATCCGCGGGATTTTTCTCGAGATAAAACACTTGCGAAAGCTTGTGGTGTTGAGGTGATATTTTATCCCCGGGCGAAAGACATGTATCGGCAGAAAGATAAGACTTTCGTGGAAGTGGAAAGATTAAGCAATGTTCTTTGCGGTGCATCGCGCCCGGGACATTTCCGCGGCGTAACTACCGTCGTGCTTAAGCTTTTCAATATTGTCCGACCGGATATAGCCTATTTTGGCCAGAAAGATGCCCAGCAGGCGATTATCATTAAAAGAATGGTTGAAGATTTAAATCTATCCATAAAGATAAAGACCTCACCGATTGTTCGGGAAAAAGACGGCCTGGCGATGAGCTCGCGTAATATCTATTTAAACAGGCAGCAGAGAAAAGATGCAACAATTTTATATAAATCTTTACAAACCGCCGTCGGTATGATACAATCTGGATATAAAGCTCCCCGGAAAATTGTGGCTCAAATGCGCAAAATGATAAAATCTAAGCGAGGAACTCGAATAGACTATATCAAAATCCTCAGCATAGATAACCTTACAGAAGTAAAAAAAATCGAAGACCGCTTATTAATTGCCGTCGCTGCATTCTTTGGTAATACCCGCCTTATTGATAATGCGATAGTCCGGGTTGGGAGATAAATTATGCCTTACACCCAGCAAAACGACAAAAGATATCAGGAAGATTTAAAGAAGAAGATATATCAGTTAAAGAAAGAAAAGAATGCAGTAATCTTGGTACACAATTATCAGAGAGCAGAGATACAAGATATAGCCGATTTCTTAGGTGATTCTTTAGCCTTAGCTCAGGCTGCGGTAAAGACTGAGGCAAAGATAATAGTCTTATGCGGCGTACACTTTATGGCCGAGATTGCCAAAATCTTAAATCCAACAAAGTTGGTCCTTCTGCCTGTAAAAGAGGCTGGTTGCCCAGCCTCGGATATGATTACTGTAAATGAGTTGCAGATGAAGAAAAAAGAACATCCTAATGCAGCAGTGGTTTGCTATGTTAATTCTTCGGCTGCCACCAAGGCCGAAAGCGACGTTTGCTGTACATCAGCTAATGCTATTTCTGTGGTTAAGTCTTTACCGAATAAAGAAATCCTATTTGTCCCCGACAAAAACTTGGGGTTATATGTTAAGTCGCACGTTAAAGATAAGCAGTTGATTATCTGGAGGGGGGTTTGCCCCACGCATGTGCGCGTATCTTTAGAAGAAATACTTGAGGTAAGAAAAAGATATCCTGATGCCGAGTTTCTCGCCCATCCTGAGTGCGAACCCAAGGTCTTAAGGGAAGCAACCTTTGTTGGCGGAACCGGAGGCATGGTCAAGTACGTCAAGGACTCTTCAGTAAAAAGATTTATTATTGGGACAGAGCAGGGCTTGATATACAGGTTAAAAAAAGAAAATCCGGATAAAGAATTTTATTCTCCCAGTAACCATTTTATCTGCGCGGATATGAAACTAACTACACTGGGCTGGGTGGCCCATTGTTTGGAAATGGGAATCAATGAAGTCAAGGTTCCCGAAGATATAAGGCTTAAGGCCAAGAAGTCTCTGGATAGAATGCTGGAAATCACTTATGGCAAATGAAAGGTTAAAAGTAGGCATCATCGGTTGCGGGACAATTGGAACTCAGTTAGCTTGTGCTATCGAGCAAAGATTTTCGCAACAGGCAGAGCTTTTTGCTCTTTGCGATATAGATAAAGATAGGGCGGAAAATCTGAAGGCAAGTTCTTCTGCAGAGCCCCGGATTTTCTCCATAGATAAACTGATAGATAGTTGCGATTTAATTATTGAAGCAGCAAGCGCCTCTGTTTCCTATGAGGTCGCTCAAAAGGCACTTCAGCAGAGCAAAGATGTAATGATTATGAGTGTGGGAGGGATATTAGATAAGGTAGACGGGCTTTTTGCTCTTGCCCAGACCAAGGGCTGCCGTGTCTATCTTCCCAGCGGAGCGATTGGCGGCCTAGATGCAGTTAAGGCAGCATCAATGGCTAAAATTTCCCGGGCCACTTTGATTACCCGTAAACCTCCGCAGGGATTAGCGGGCGCTCCCTACCTGGTAAGAAAAAAAATAGATTTGTCCAAGGTTAAACAAGAGACAGTCGTCTTTGAAGGAAAGGCCTCTGAGGCGATAAAAGGCTTTCCCAAGAATGTGAATGTCTGCGCTACATTAAGCCTGGCAGGAATTGGCGCAGAAAGGACTATGGTAAAAATAATTACTTCCCCTGATTATAAAGCCAATGTCCATGAAGTCGAGGTCGAAGGAGATTTTGGAAGACTGGCGGTAAAAGTAGAAAATGTACCATCTCCGGTAAATCCCCGGACTAGTTTTCTGGCTTCTCTTTCTGCTATCGCTACACTAAAGGGTATTCTGGACCCTGTAAAAGTTGGGAGTTAAGTTTAGGCAAAGCGTTGTACAGATGTAAATCGTAGATACTTCGGACGCTTTTATTGAAATTTTCGATAGAAAATTTCATACTGAGATTCCGACGAATAAAAGGAATCGAAGTATCTCATCGCGTCCTCAGTATTAATTCGCGCACATAACTTACGTCGCACTGTGTGCTCCGTAAGTTATGCGCTCATTAAAAGGAGGTGAATAAGGTTATGGCAGAGAAGGTGTTGAAATGTGGCATTAAGAGAAAGAAAGGTTATCTTTACTACATCGATAAAAAAGGCAATGTCGCGGAAGCAAAGATGGCCCGGGGCAAGAAAAAAGGCGGTGGCTCCAAGGTAGTTAACAAATGTGGCATCAAGAAGAAGAAAGGCTATCTCTACTTCATCGACAAGAAAGGCGATGTCTCGATGGCCAAAATGGTCCGTGGAGGCCGCAAGAAACGTAAGAAGAAAAAGAGAAGGTAAAAGAAGAAAATTATAAGGCCCTTGTAACTTGCTGTTTACAGGGGCCTTATACCCTGCCAGCTATGGTGAAGGAATACATTGTTATAAGAGGAGCCAAAGAGCATAATCTTAAAGGTATTAATCTTAAAATTCCCCGCAACAAACTTGTGGTCATTACCGGCTTAAGCGGTTCAGGAAAGTCGTCGCTTGCCTTTGATACCATTTATGCTGAGGGACAAAGGAGATATGTAGAGAGTCTCTCGGCCTACGCCCGCCAGTTTTTAGAACAATTACAGAAACCCGACGTGGAGTCCATTGAGGGCATCTCACCAGCCATCTCTATTGGACAGAGGACTGTCAGTGCCAGTCCCCGCTCTACAGTAGGAACCCAGACCGAAATCTACGACTATCTCCGCCTTTTATTTGCCCGTATCGGAAGAGTACACTGTTATAAATGTGCTCGCGAGATTTCCCGCCAAAGTCCGGAACATATTGTGGAACAGATCTTGAAGCTCCCTGCTAAAAGTAAGATTCAAGTTCTTAGCCCCTTGGTCCGAGGACGTAAGGGCGAATTTCGCCAGGTATTTAGCGATATTCGCAAACTCGGCTTTGTGCGCCTTCGGGTGGATAATAAAATTTACGACATCGATAGTAAAATAGAGTTGGATAAAAAAAGGATGCATACTGTTGAGGTTGTAGTGGACCGCTTGAGTGTTACTCCTGAAGAGAAGTCAAGGCTTACAGATTCAGTAGAGACAGCTCTTGAAGTAGGCAAGGGGATTGTGGTTGTCTTTTGTTCGGGGAAAGACACCTTGTTTAGCGAACATTATGCCTGCGTTAACTGCGGGATAAGTTTTGTTGAACTACAACCGCGCGATTTCTCCTTTAATAGCCCTTATGGAGCTTGCTCGGCCTGTAATGGCCTGGGCACCAAGATTGAGGTGGACCCGGATTTGGTAGTGCCGAATAAGGATAGGTCGCTTGCCGAAGGGGCTCTTGAGCCCTGGAGAAGAGGGGGCAGAGGCTACATCCTCTATTATCGGGGCTTGGTGAGGGAGCTGGCAAGGCAAAATGGCTTTAGCATGCATACCCCATTTAAAAAATTACCTAAATCTGTGCGCAAGATACTTCTTTATGGCTATGATGAATACGTTGGGGTGAGGCGCTTTGAAGGACTCATTCCCCACCTGGAGCGTCTGTTTCGGGAAACAGACAGCGAGTATTTAAAAACCGAAATTAACAAATTTATGAGCCTCCTGCCTTGTCCTGAATGTTCCGGGGCACGCCTGAAAAAGGAGAGCTTAGCCGTAACTATTAACAATAAATCCATCTGGGATATAGTAAGGATGTCTATAGCTGAGGCGGCCGATTTCTTTGATAATCTAAATCTGAATGCTCAAGATGCAACTATTGGCCATCAAGCCCTCAAAGGCATCAAAGAAAGATTTAGATTTATGATTAATGTAGGCTTGAGTTATCTTACTTTAGATAGAAAGAGCAGCACCCTTTCCGGAGGAGAGGCGCAGAGGATTCGCCTGGCCACACAGGTGGGAGCGGGCCTGGTGGGCGTAGTTTATATTCTGGATGAACCGAGCATCGGCCTGCATCAGAGAGATAACGCCAAGCTGCTCAATACCTTGAAGGCCCTGCGCGATTTAGGAAATAGTTTAATTGTGGTTGAACACGACGAGGCCACAATTAGGACGGCTGACTATATCGTAGATTTGGGGCCGGGGGCAGGACGGCACGGCGGAAAGGTAATGGTTTCGGGAAGTATCCAGGATTTATTAACGTCAGAGCATTCTTTAACCTCTAAATATCTGCGCGGCCAACTCAAGATAAAGGTGCCATCCACAAGAAGAAAGAGTAACGGAAAGTTTTTGCAAGTCTGGGGTGCCCGCGAGCATAATCTAAAAGATATAGATGTGCGCATCCCTTTAGGGCTCTTTGCCTGTATTACCGGCGTATCCGGTTCAGGCAAAAGCACGCTTGTGGATGAGATTCTTTATCGGGCGCTGGCTAAGAAGTTTTACCGGACAAAAGTTAAGCCCGGAGCACACGACAAAATTACGGGAGCAGAATTTATTGATAAGGTGATTGTGGTGGACCAATCTCCTATTGGCCGCACACCCCGCTCTAATCCCGCTACTTATACAGGAGTGTTTAGTTATATTCGAGAGCTCTTTTCCAAACTTCCTGAATCGCGCATGGCCGGATACAGGCCCGGTAGATTTAGTTTTAATGTCAAAGGGGGAAGATGTGAAGATTGCCGGGGCGATGGAATAAAAAGGATAGAGATGCATTTTCTTCCCGATGTCTATGTTACTTGCGAGATGTGCAAAGGGGCGAGATTTAATGCGCAGACCCTGAAGATAAAATATAAGGGAAAATCTATATCTGAGGTATTAAATATGACTACCGAAGAGGCCCTTGAGCTTTTTAGAAATATCCCCAGGATTAGAGAAAAGCTGACTGTGCTTAATGATGTGGGCCTGGGATATATCCAGCTCGGCCAGTCGGCAACTACCCTTTCCGGAGGCGAGGCCCAGCGGATAAAACTTTCTGCGGAATTAGGCAAAAGAAGTACGGGCAAGACCCTCTATATACTGGATGAGCCGACAACAGGACTGCATTTTGCGGACATCGAAAAGTTGCTTAATGTATTGCAGAGATTGGTTAATATGGGTAATAGCGTATTGGTAATTGAGCACAATCTGGAAGTAATTAAGAGCGCAGATTATATTATTGATTTGGGCCCCGAGGGAGGAGAGGCGGGTGGCCGGATTGTGGGTTGCGCCACACCCGAAGGATTAACTCAAATTAAACATTCATTTACCGGAAAATACTTAAAGAAGGCGCTGGATAGATGCTGAAGATTATTTATACAGATTATAGCTTCTTTGATTCTCGATACTCGATATTTAAAAACGAGAATCTAGTATCTAGCGTCAAGCATCTACTGTTTAACTACATCTGCATCTCTCTGTGCTTATTAATGCTTTGCTCAACTTGTTTTGCTCAGTTGAATAGCGATAGTTCCCAAGATTATTATTTGGCCAAAAAGGCCTTTGAAGATGGTTTTTATGAGATATCTTTGAAACACTTCCAAAAATACCTTGAAGATAATCCCGAAAGCCCCAACAAAGAAGAGACCCGGATTCTTATCGCCCGCTGTTATTTAAACTTAGAAAAACAGGCCTTAGGCCTGCGGACACTGGAGGAGGTTTTACAGAGGGTCTCCAACAAAGATAAACTTTACCCCGAAGCTATTTATTGGCTGGCCCAGACCTATTTTACCGCCAAGGACTATGAAAATGCGCTTAGTTACTTTCAAAAGATAATCGAGCAATATCCGGATTTTGAGCTTTCGGCCCAGAGTTATTATTATCGGGCATCCTGTTACTATAACCGCAAGGAATTCAATCAGGCCCTTCAGTCTTACAAAGAGTTCAATAAAAGATTTGCTAAACACCAGCTTGAAGAAGAGAGTTCTTTTCGCATTGCCCAGTGTTTCTACAATATTAAAGATTATCCAGGCGCACATAAGGAGTTTAAGCGCTTTATCAAAGAATTTTCTAATTCCATACACAAAAATGCTGCACATTATTATTTAGGTGAAATAAAATATTTCCTGGGAGAATTTAATAAGGCCGTGCAATATTATACAGAGGCAAGCGAAGATCAACCAAAGAGTAAAATCGCTGCCTTTGCTAAATATGCCAGAGGCTGGGCATATCTAAAACTGGAAAAATATAAAGAGGCCCGGGATGAATTTAATAACTTGGAAGAGATGCCCCAGTTTGGCAAGAGCTTAGTTGACTCAATAATCTTTGCCCAGGGGCGGTGTCTGGCTAATTTGCAGAGTTACACCCAGGCTATCCAGAAGTACGAAAGGATTATTGATGAGTTTTCACACTCGGTATGGTTTGATGATGCCTATTTTTGGAAGGGCGAGGCACTTTATGAACTGGGCAAGTTCGATGAGGCCTGCCAGATATATGCAGAGGCAATAGAAAAGTTTTCTCGAGTAGAACAAAGAGATTTAGCAGAGACGCCGGCTTTAGCAATATATGAACGGGAGAACCTTTCGGCAAGTTTACTGGATAATCTACGTTATAATTTGGGTTGGACCTATGCCAGAATGAAAAGATATGCGCAGGCAATAGAACAGTTTGAGAAGGTCTTTGAGGATTCACAGGAGCGCTTTCTTAAAAGTGGTGCGCTCTCAAGAATAGGAGATATCTATCTTGAGCAGGGAAAGAGCAAAGAGGCGATCACATATTACGATTCTGTATTGAAGGATTTTGCTGGCTCTTACTACGCCGATTATGCCCAAT
>CAZEQA010000073.1:0-2651 GCA_964514265.1 uncultured Planctomycetia bacterium
ACTTCGCACTGAGTCATTTTATTCCTTAAGCACTGCGATTCTGAGCGAAGCGAAGGACGACGAAGCAATCTATGGGAAAGACCTGGAAAATTAAACAGCCCGATTTAAGATTACAAAAGGAGATTAGCCAGGCTCTGGATATATCCGAAATCTCTGCCCAAATCTTGGTTAATCGCGGCGTCACCAGCCCAAAAGAGGCAGAGGATTTTTTGCGCTGTGATTTGGAAGATTTACACGATCCCTTTCTTTTAAAAGGAATGAACAAGGCAGTGCAAAGGATTAAAAAGGCTATCGCCCGGCAAGAAAGGATTATGGTCTGGGGCGATTATGATATTGATGGGATTACCAGTTGCGCCTTGTTAATCTCTGTGCTCAAAGAGATGGGCGCGTGTGTTTCGCATTATCTTCCCAATCGTCTTGAGGAAGGTTACGGATTAAATAAAAAGGGAGCAAAAGAGGCCAAGAAGAAGGAAGTCAGTCTTTTAATTACAGTTGATTGCGGAATCTCTGCCCAAGAGGCTTTAGATTATTTGAAAACAATGGGTATTGACACGATAGTTACCGACCATCATCAGCCCAAAACAGACTCATTGCCTCAAGGAGCTTGGGCAATTATTAATCCTTTGCAAAAAAGGTGTTCCTATCCATATAAGTACCTCTCTGGCGTAGGAGTGGCGGCAAAACTTGCCTGTGCGCTCACAGATAACCAAAAGGGCATCTTAGATAGACACCTGGATCTTATTGCCTTGGGAACAGTTGGCGACATTGCTCCTCTTAAAGGAGAAAATAGGACTTTAGTTAAACATGGCCTGGCGGTTTTTAAGCAAAGTAAAAAGGTAGGCTTGCAGGCTTTAATGAAAGTCGCTGGGTTAACCAATCAGGAAATTACTACTAGACATATTGGATATATCCTGGGGCCCAGAATAAATGCCAGCGGAAGGCTGGGTAGCCCCGAAGATTCTTTAAGACTTATTTTAGCCGAGAGAGAAGACGAAGCGCGAAATCTGGCGCAAAAACTTAACCAGGGAAATCGCCGAAGACAGAGAATTGAGAATGAGACTCTTCAGGAGGCTATTGAACAGGTAGAAAGCCAGATCAACTTTAAGGAGCACAATATAATTGTCTTAGGTGCACCACATTGGCATCAAGGGGTGATTGGTATTGTGGCCTCACGTTTAGTCGAACGCTACTTTCGTCCGGCAATTATCATGAGTCTAGAAGATGATTTTGGACGTGGTTCCGGTCGCTCAATTGGTAACTTCCATCTTTTAGAGGCGATTAGTAGGTGTAAAGATTTACTGGAAGAGTATGGGGGCCATCGTCGGGCCTGTGGGCTCAAGATAAAGAAAGATAACTTTTCTGAGTTCTTCCAGACAATTAATCGCGTAGCCGGTGAGATGCTTGTGCCCGAAGACATCATTCCTGTTTTAGAAATAGATGCAGCGATACCCCTTTCTAGCTTAAACGAAGATTTAATTGAGCAGCTTGATACCCTTGCGCCTTTTGGGGCAGATAACCCTAAACCTCTACTTTGTTCCTACGGATTAAAAGTTAAGTCAGAGACATCGATAATCTCTGGAAAGCACATAAAGTTTTGGGTTACTGACGGAGGAGTTACTTGCGAGGTAATCGGATATAATAAGGCGAGTGTCTTTCCTCGGCTTAAGGTGGGCCAACTAATAGATTTGGCTTATTCACCTTCTATAAATAATTGGCAAGGCAATTTTTCTATTCAGTTAAAGATAGAAGATTTGAAAATTAGTCGCTAGCCGCTCGGATTAGACCTTTTGCACCTTGCCGGCCTTAAGACATTTGCTACAGACATAAATCCTTTTTATGCTTCCGCCTACAATGCTTCTGACTTTTTGTAGATTAGGCGCAAACACGCGTAGACTTTTGCCGACAATCTTTCTGCCTACGCCTCCCTTTTTCTTAGCCATCCCTCGACGTTTAATGCTTCTTCCGGCTTGTGGTCTTTTGCCACAGATTGTACAAACTCGCGACATTGCTACCTCCGTTTGATTTTTTATGGTATAGGAAAGTAAAAACATCATACCACTTCGAAAATCGCCTTAAGGTCATTACCGAAGGCAATTTTCTTGAAATGAGAGATAGGCAATAATAGCATAATTTTAAAAATAATGCAAGTTTTTTTAAAATCTCTTACTCTTGACTTTTGTTCACTTTTATGGTATACTTACATAACCTTTTTATATATTTAGAGATGAATCTTAATTTTCTACCCGAGACAAATTGGGTGGACATAATTGTCGTAATCTTTTTAATTAGAGGCGGTTATATCGGCTTAAGTCAAGGATTCTCAGTTGAGCTTTTTAAAGTGCTGGCAGCGGTTGGGGCAACTGTCATAACTCTCTTATATTACAATAAGTTAGGTCTGTGGTTATCCTCCCGTTCATTTCTTTCTCCTCAAGTAGCCGAATTTTTCTCTTTTTTAGTATTGTTCTTTGTATTACTGTTTATATTTAGATTAGTTAGGGAGCTGTTGTTTAGAATCTTCCATCTTGAGCTCTTCTACGGTTTAGAAAAATGGGGAGGATTTGGTTTGGGTTTAGCCCGCAGCATCATTCTCGCCAGCCTTTTTCTTTTTGTTCTCACGCTACTTCCGGTTACGTATGTTAAGACAAGCGTGG
>CAZEQA010000073.1:2661-7615 GCA_964514265.1 uncultured Planctomycetia bacterium
CGGTTCTTATTTACAAAAAGTTGCGCCGAAAATATTAGATTTTATTGTGATGTTTAAACCGAAAGCCGAGGAAGATAAATGACCTTAAAAGACATCTATAATTTCGTAGTAAAAGAAGGAATAAATGCTGACCCGCGGGGAAAAGAAACGGTTGGCAAGGGCCTTTCAAGAATCAAAAAGGCATATCAACAACTGAATAGGCAAGCTAAGCAAGAGTTTGACCAAGAAAGGTTGGTTAATCCCTATAGCGATACAAGGATCCTTACAGGTTCACCCGAAAAGGATATTAGGGCTGTTTTAGTGGGTATTGATATCGGAGGGGCGGAATTGTTACTGGCCGACAAGCTCAATCAGAGAGGAAAAAGAATAGATTTGGTTATGTCCCATCACCCTCAAGGCAAGGCCCTGGCCGGCCTTGCCGAAGTGATGGACATTCATTCAGGAGTTCTTAAAAATCTGGGAGTGCCTATCAGCGTGGCCGAGTCCTTAATGGCCGAGCGTATTGCCGAGGTAAAAAGAAAGGTGATGCCGGCAAATCATACTCGCGCAGTAGATATAGCGCGACTGCTGAATTTGGCCTTTATGTGTTGCCATACCGTAGCAGATAACCATGTGGCCTCATATTTGCAAAAATTAATGAATAGACAAAAGCCGGATACCTTAAATGATGTGCTGGATATTTTGAAAGGTATTGCCGAATACCGCTATGCCGTGCAGGAAAAGGCCGGCCCAAGAATCATTGTGGGAGAGCCAAAGCGGCAGGTAGGAAAAATCTTTGTGGATATGACCGGCGGTACGGAAGGCTCCAAAGATATTTTTCATAAACTTAGCCAGGCAGGCATTGGCACTATATTGGCCATGCATTTAAGCGAAGAGCATTTTCGTAAGGTCAAGGCCGAACACATTAATGTGGTTATCTGCGGCCATATTGCCAGCGATTCACTGGGCCTAAACCTTTTACTGGATAAATTAGAAAAAAGACAAAAATTTAATATTATTGATTGTTCTGGCTTTAAACGGATAAAGAGAAGATAATTATGCCGAGCCTATTTCCTGATAGTGTAATTGATCAGATTCGCGAGAAGTGTAATATTGCCGAGATAATCTCTGAATATATCCCCTTGAAGCGGGCAGGGAGAAATTTTAGGGCACTCTGTCCTTTTCATCAGGAAAAGACCCCATCTTTTATGGTCAGTCCAGATAAAGGGATCTTTCACTGTTTTGGGTGTTCCGCCGGGGGAAACGTATTTAACTTTATCATGAAATATGAAGGGTTGGAATTTCCCCAGGCTGTCCGCTTGTTGGCAGAAAAGACCGAGGTCAAACTTCCACCCACTTCGATGTTTACCAGAGAAGAAAAAGACACGCGCAATCTTTTCCAGATCAATGAGATGGCCTGTTCCTGGTATCAGGCAAATTTGAAAAGAGAGCAAGGTCGGCTTGCTTTAGAGTATCTAAAGAAAAGGGCCCACGAGGCGAAGATTATACTTGCATTTAGATTGGGTTTTGCCCCGGCTAATAACGGCCTGTTAAACTTTATGCGGGCTAACGGTATTCAGGATGCACTCTTAGAGAAAGCCGGGTTGATTTTACGAAAAGGAAGCGGTCCCTACTACGATCGATTTAAACAGAGGATAATCTTTCCTATCTTTGACACACGCTCCCGGATTATAGCATTCGGAGGCCGGGTAATAGATGCCTCTTTGCCCAAATATATGAATTCTCCGGAAACCCCTATCTATAGTAAAGGAAGCCACTTATATGGATTGAATTTTGCCAAGGAAGAGATTAAAAGAGAGGATTTTTGTATCATTGTGGAGGGCTACACCGATTTACTTACAGTTTATCAAAATGGCATTCACAATGTTGCTGCCTCTTTAGGCACGGCTCTTACGCCACAGCAGATCAGGCTCCTGAAGCGTTATACCCATAATGTGGTGATGGTCTTTGACGCTGACCGGGCCGGAGAATTGGCCAGCCTGCGCAATTTAGATTTACTTATTGAGGAAGACGTAAATGTAAAAATTGTCAGTTTACCTAAAAATGAGGACCCGGATAGCTACCTGCGTAAACTTGGAAAGAAGAGTTTCTGGCAAAAAGTTACCTCTGCATCCGAACTCTTTGATTATAAATTAAATTTACTCGCCCAGAGTTATGACTTAGACACGGTTGAAGGCAAAGTCGGTATCGCCAGTCACATGCTTCCGACCATCCATCGCGTGCAAAATGCAATTCGCCGGGGTGCCTATGTCAGGAGGCTTGCTCAGGAATTCTCCAAAGGTGAAAAATCCTTAGGAGAAGAATGGGTTTTAGCGGAGTTAAAGAAGGTTAAGAAGGATTTCCAATATTATACTAAAGAGAGTATTGCTCAAACTCAAACAAAGATAAGGGTTAACCGTCCAGCCGAAGAGATGCTCTTAAAAATTTTACTGAACAATCAAAAGGCAATCGAAGAGATTAAAAGACACTTAGCCCTAGAGGACTTTCTGGATTTGCGAATTAGAGAGGCAATGAGAATAGTCTTTCGCCTGCATGCTCAAGGCGAAAGCCCGAATGTCGCTAAATTGATAACTTATCTAGATGATGAAGTTGGGGCGCAATTAATTTCGCGGATTTCTACTTCTACCTGGGAGTTTACCGACCGCCGCAGGTGCCTCAACGACTGTATCAGGCGGATAAAGACGGACAATTTAAAAGGTAAATTAAATAAGTTGCGCAGAGAAATCAAACTTGCCCAGAGTTGGGGGCACAAAGAAAAGATTAGAGAATTAGTCGGCGAATATAATGGTTTAATCAAAAAACAGTGTGCAGAAAAATGAAAAAAGACGCGCAAAGTCGCAAGAAGAAAAGTAGAGTGGGACAATTAGAGAAGCTTATTGCTGCCGGCAAAGAAAAAGGACATCTTACCTATAAAGAGGTAAATGATATTTTGCCCGAGAATATAGTTTCTTCCGAAGAAATAGACGAGATACTTACTATGTTGGGCAACGAAAACATCGAGATTATTGCCCAAGAAACGAAGCCAGAACTGGAAAAGGCTGCTGCTGAGGAGGAGATCCTCTTTAAGCAAAAGTCATCGGAAGCGCTTCCCCGTCTTGCCCGCATGGATGACCCGGTAAAGATGTATCTTAGGCAGATGGGACAGATTCCTCTTGTTTGCCGGGAAGAAGAGATAAGGCTGGCTAAAGAGATAGAATCGGCGGAAAATAGATTTCGCCAGGCAATATTTGATTGTCCAGGGGCAAAAAGAGAAGTCTTGAATGTAGCCAATAAAATTGTTAAGGCTGAGTTCAATTTAGAAGATGCTGTTAGAGAAGAGCCCAGTTTAAATCGCGATAAATTGTTGAAAAAGATCTCTCTTTTGATCTCCAGATTAAGGACTACGCGGAAACATGAGAACGTTGTATCTTTACTTTGGCAGTTTGATTTGATTACTTCGCTAATTGAAAAGATTGCCAGAAGAATTAAATCAAGTTTTCGCCAGATAAATGAGATAGATTCCCGGCTTAAGCGCTTGCGCAGGACAAAGGCACGGGGTAAAATCGGCACTTTAATTCAAAAGAGAAAGAGGATTTTAAGAGAATTCGGCGTAAGTTACCCCAAAATAAAAGAACAGATCCGCTTTATCAGAACCAGACAAAATAAATTCAATAGGGCCAAAAAGGCTTTAGTGGAAGCCAATCTGCGCTTAGTAGTAAGTATTGCCAAAAAATATACCAATAGAGGCCTATCTTTTCTGGATTTGATTCAGGAAGGGAATATCGGCCTGATGAAAGCAGTAGATAAATATGATTATCACCGGGGCTATAAATTCAGCACTTACGCTACTTGGTGGATCAGACAGGCGATTACCCGTTCCATTGCTGACCAAGCCAGGACTATTCGTATTCCCGTACATATGACCGAAACCATCAACAGGCTCATTCGTATTTCTCGGGCCTTGGTGCAAGAAAAAGGCCGAGAGCCAGCACCAGAAGACGTTGCCCACCAGATGGATATGCCCGTAGAGAAAGTGCGCGGTGTGTTGAAGATTGCGCAGGAGCCCATATCTCTTCAGACGCCTGTAGGGGACGAAGGAGATACCCATTTCGGCGATTTTATCGAAGATAAAACTGCAGTCTCTCCGGCCAATGCCACTGCCTATTCTATGCTTAAGTCAGAAATGGAAGATGTATTGACTTCGCTTACGGAGCGGGAAAAGAAGGTGTTGCAGCTGCGTTTTGGCATTGGCGATGGCTACCCGCGTACTTTGGAAGAAGTAGGAAGTATCTTTAAAGTAACCCGCGAAAGGGTAAGGCAGATTGAAGCTAAGGCCTTGCGAAAACTCAGACACCCCACCCGCAGCCGTCGCCTAAAGAACTTTCTTGATTTGGGACTAGGCGAAGAAAGACAGTTGCTCTAGAACTGTCTCCCCCCCATTTTTTATGGTATAGAAAAGTAAATAGCAGATACCACTGCGAAAATTGCACATTAAGGTTATTGCCGAAGGCAATTTTCTTGTTTTGCGAGGGCGTATGGCTTAGTTGGTTAAAGCGCCACACTCACATTGTGGAGATCGAAGGTTCGAATCCTTCTACGCCCACCAGATTATTTGCTTACTTTAGGTGCGTTGTTAGGATTCGAAGGGAGCGAGCGCCGACCGAAAGGGAGGAAAAGCCGAGCGCCACGATAGTGGTGCGAGGCGACAGCGAGCGGGCGGCTACTCCGAGCCGACGATAGGAGGCGAGGAGAGCCGAATCCTTCTACGCCCACCAGACTACTTATTTCTTTTTACCCAACCTTGCCCCTCGCCAGGTTTAAAAATCTTTCTTTACAGCACTCAAAAAATCTGGTATTATAAAAACCTACTTTAGCTCGTAAGTTATAAACTATAAACCAACTATGGGCCCATAGCTCAATGGTTAGAGCAGCAGACTCATAATCTGTTGGTTCAAGGTTCGAATCCTTGTGGGCC
>CAZEQA010000074.1:0-7589 GCA_964514265.1 uncultured Planctomycetia bacterium
GCCAACAGAAAAGCAGATTTTGTAGTCTTCACTCCCTCAGCCACCATCTCCATTTTGGCTAAGATATCTTTTAGTTTTTTTCCTTTGCCAATCTGCTCACCCACCCCGCGGTTTCTCCCGTGAACGCTAATGCAGGTGGTTACTAAATCGCCTAAGCCAGTTAAGCCGGCAAAGGTCTCTGCCCTGGCGCCTAAAGCTTTTCCTAAACGAGCAATCTCCACTAATCCCCGGGTTAAAATTGCGGCCTTAGTATTGGTGCCAAAGCCCAGGCCGTCGGAAATGCCACAAGCAATCGCGATTACATTCTTCAGCGCACCCCCTAACTCTACACCGGCTACATCAGTGCTGGTATAGACCCGGAAGCGTTCACTCATAAAAACATCTTGCACCTCTTTAGCAACTGTTGCGTCCTTACTGGCTACTACGCAAGTCGTAGGAATGCCCCTGGCTACTTCATATGAGATTGTCGGTCCGGAAAGTACCGCAATCCTGGGCTTGCCTAAAACATCCTCAATCAGCTCGGACATGCGCATCAAAGTATCATTTTCAATACCTTTGGCTGCACTTAAAATGACCGCGCCAGATGTATCCTCTCCTTTTATCTGAGCAAGTACTCCGCGCAAAAAATGTGAAGGTATGGCCAAGACAATTAAAGCACTTTCCTGAATAGCCAGGCGGATATCCGCAGAAAAATAGATACCTCTGGGAATGGCCAGTCCCGGAAGAAACTTGGGACTTTCCCTCTTTTTGTCTAAAAGCTTCAGATAATCAGCGAACGGACCCCAAAGACACACTTTATAGCCCTGATTATGGAGCAAAATTGCCAGAGTCATCCCCCAGCCGCCATCGCCGATTACAGCCACCTTTGCACTTTTTTCTATAGTCATAGCCGATTCTTAACGTATATTACTACAATAAGTTAAGCAAGTCAACAAAAACCTCGACCAAGAATTTTCTGGACGAATGAGGATTTTTATGATATATAAAGGGGATAAGAAGGAGAGCAGCATATGACTCAAAAGAGAGAACTCTGGAAGACGCACTGGGGAATGCTTTTTGCGATGATTGGAACAGAAGTCGGCCTGGGCAATATCTGGCGATTCCCTTATCTTGTGGGCAAATACGGGGGTGCTGTATTTCTCATTCCCTATATCATCCTTTTGTTAGGTGTGGCGGTCTTTGCTATGATTGCCGAATGGGCCTTAGGACGCCATACCCGCCGAGATCCTTTAGGGGCATTCCAGAAGATAAAGTTTCCTTTCGGCCGAGATATTGGGGCCTGGGGTGTGATTGGCCCATTTTTCCTCTACTCCTACTATATCGTCATTACGGGATGGGTCCTCTTTTTTGTTATTGCCTCCTTTGGGAGATTGTATTTCGGACAGGACAGCGAACAATTCTTTTTAAACTTCCTGACCAGCCCCTGGATATTTGTCGTGCATGCCTCGGCAATCTTTATCACCAGCGGTATCTTAGCCTTAGGTGTGCAAAATGGCATTGAACGCGCCTGCAAATTTATGATTCCCAGTCTATTCATCCTGCTCATCATTGTAGCTATAAGGTCAATTACGCTTCCCGGAGCTTCCTTAGGAATTGAGTTTTATATGCGGCCGCGCTGGCCGGGGCTGTTAAATCCCGAGACCTGGATTGCCGCTTTAGGACAGGTCTTCTTTACTCTAAGTTTGGGAATGGGCGCAATGCTAATATACGGTTCGTATCTTCGTGATGAATGGGGCATCCCCGCTAATGCCCTGGCCTGCACATTAGGCAATACCTCCTCTTCCATTCTTGCTGGATTTGCTATCTTCCCTGCTGCCTTTGCCTTAGGATTTGGCGCATTGGTCAGCGGCTCAGAAAGTATCGGTTTAACCTTCTTCGTTTTACCGCGCGTATTTGAGAAGATGCCGGCGGGCTGGCTGTTTGGCGGCCTATTTTTTATCCTTCTTAGCTTTGGGGCGCTTTCTTCGGCAATCAGCATCCAGGAACCCAGTATTGCCTGGCTAAAAGAAGAGCTGGGCTGGAAGCGAAAAAAGAGTGCATTAATTACGGCAATTTTCTTATGGGTAATGGGGCTGCCTTTTGTGCTTAATGGATTTCTGGCTGGGGGCTTAAGTAAAAAACTGGCCCTGTTAGGAAAGATGGATATAATCATCGGCCAACTTGCCCTTCCTTTATTTGGACTAATTTCCGTAATCGCTGTAGGTCACTTTATGCGAAAGGCGGGTTTCCAGGAAATCAACAAAAGCGCTAAACACAAAGTCGGCGCCTGGATTATGCCCTGGATTAGGTGGGTAGTTCCTGCCTTTGTTCTGCTTTTATTTTTCTTGAGCCTGATTAAAGTCCTGCAGGATTTTGGTAAGATTCCACAACTCCTGCCGGCTGTAAGCGCCCCCGAGTTTCATCCTGTAGGAATAACTTTATCGACGGTAGTAATGATGGTCTCAGTCTGCAGCATCATCTGGGGTGGATTTATTTTTATGACCCACAGGGTAATCACTGTGGAAAGGGAAAAAAGAAAAGTGTCGACAACATTTTCAAGATAGGAGAATAAGGTGAATCTTTCAATTCTCGCTAATCCAAAATTTGGCTGGATATTTATCTGGACAGAGATTATCTTGATATATCTGGCATTCTTGTGGTTCCACAGAGTAGTGGAAAGAAAACAAAAAGCAAAATAAGAGGGTCCTTAGCTAGGGCGTGCTCTGTTACAAAGTGCTGCCAAGCTTTGTGCTTTGGCAAAATTAATGCCAGATGGCAATAGTTTACTTTTAAAAATCAACCGTTGTTAGTATTTTGTAACGGGGCGGGGGTATTTGGCTAGGACTTCCGTCTTCATCCCTCCGCGAGGATTGAACTCACCACGCACTTCCAGCCACTTCGGCCGGCAGGCTCCAACCACATCCTCTAAAATCCGATTCACTGCATTTTCGTAAAAGATGCCTAAATTTCGGTAGGCCAGTAAATAGAACTTCAAGGACTTAAGTTCCAGGCAAAGTCTATCGGGCATATAGCGAATGGTAATTGTGCCAAAGTCAGGAAGTGAAGTCTTCGGGCAAATGGAGGTAAACTCAGGGGTGGAGATATTAATTTCGTAATTTCTATATTGACCGGGAAAACATTCAATCTTAGGAAGTTTAGCTTTTGTGCCTGCCTGTGCGTGTTTCTTGGTGTATCCTGTCATGGTTTCGCCTCCAATAAGCAGATGCTTGACATCAAAGATGTCAAGCATAAGTTCGGCCAGCAAACTTACGTTCACTACGTTCCGTAAGTTTGGGCCTCACTTACTATAAATACATCCGCAGTAATTTTGATGATAGAGGTTATGCTGTCTGGCCAATTCCTGGGCTCTTTTAAAACCACCCTGTTTTTTAAAATTGCGCGGCAAAAATAGGTCATTGCCTAAATTCCTGCCAATCTCATTTATTATCTGAACATTTTTATGGGGGCTGACACTAAGCGTAGTGGTAAAAGCAGAAAACCCTGCATTTCGCGCCAGCTCTGCTGTTGCCTCCAGGCGAAAACGAAAGCACCTGCTACATCTTTTACCGCCTTCGGGTTCTGCCTCTAGTCCCGCAATCTGCGCAGACCACCCCTCTAAATCATATTTGCCAATCAATAGAGGAAAGTTCTGCTCTTCAGATAACCTTACAACGTCCGCTCTTCTTTTTAGGTATTCTTCGTACGGCTGGATATTGGGGTTATAGAAATACCCGCTGACTTCGTAGCCCTCTTGTTTTAATCTCTCCAGACAAGAACTGGCACAAACCGCACAACAGATATGCAAAAGTACCTTCATTTTAATGAGCGCTTGAACCCCACACCCAGTTACTGCGAAAAAATTATACCAAGCATCTGGATGTGGGGTAAATTCGGCTACAGACTTATGTTTACTTTCTCCGTTCGCTCCGTAAGTCTGGGCCTCATTTATGTTACCGACTTGGTTATATCGGGATGAAGGCCGCGGAATTGTCGAAGATAATCGATGCGTTCTTGTTTGACCTGGTTAACTAAAGAGGTGATTTTGCGGTGAGAATAGAATTTTCCTAATCTAAACCGGGAAATATCCATTCCCTCTACGTGTTTAGGCACTTGCACTTTCCAGTAAGGGTTGAGTTTCCATTGGATATTCCCGCGGGCAATTCCGCGAATAATTGCGGCCATTTCCAAGATTTCTATACGGTTAACCTTGCGTCTGGTAGTCTTGGTTCCGTCTTTCGCCTTCACTGTAATCTCACCTACTCCACCGGTATTGAGCAGAAAACACCTGACCTTATCTCCATATCTTTTGATAAAGTCGTAAAAGATATTGCCCTCTTCCGCTTCACTGCCCACAATGAAAGGATTGGTCCCTACCACGCGAATAGATTCACCGGCTCTGCGTGGGTCGCCGGCAGAGGTCTCGATGGATTCACCCAGCATAAAGGTTGCTGCTGCCTGAGCCGGACTTAGCTTGGAGGCAATCGGTAAAACAGTATTACGCCGGGTGATAAAGGCGATAATTAAACCGTCTAATTCATGGAGTGCCGGCAGATTAATGCTCTGGCTGGCAAATTTGCCTAAGTGCTTCATCTGGATAACCCCCCGGCCATTTCCCGTAAGAGTGTCGTCCGAAAGAAAGAGTCTGCCCTGAGGGTCCATAGTTACATTTTCAAAAGTAGCATCAGGCCTTGTGGCTGCGTGATGTAAAAGAGGTTGCGTCCTGGGGTCTAAGCCATCGGTCTTGATAAAGAAACCTCTTTCTGTCCCTAAAGCAGAACCGTCTCTTCGCCAAAAGACTACGTCATCCTGAATAATTTCCACGCCTTCGGCGCCTCTGGTCAAGCCGTGATTATGGCAGGCGTGGGTAGTTTTGCCGGTGGCGGAAAGCCCAAAAAGAAACATTCCGTATTTTCTAATAATTTTTCTAGAAGAATCGCGGGCCTTAAGAACCTTTGCACCAGCGTGGATCCCCAGCATCCCCTGTCTTTTGGCAAACCACATCGCCATACGCAGAAACCCCTTCTTCACCTCGCCATAGTAGTCGCTTCCCAGGACAAAGGTTACGCCTTCTTCAGGAAAAACCAATATCCGGCGTTTTGACTCCGGCCATTCAGGGATAAAGACCATCCATAATTTCGGACCGTGGGCAGCAACATCCTCGGGCCTAAACATGGTATTACACCACATATAAGGGATGCGAATGCAATCTTTTCGCTGCACAGAGATGTATAAGGTGCAATGGGGCGCATAATAGGAATTATTACCCATCACCTGTTCAACCTTGATCAGGGGTGCTTTCTTAAGATAACTCTTAAGCCTATCCAGGGTTTTGGGTAACTCTTCTAAGATTTCTTTTTGGCGAGGATTAAGTTTGGAAAGGCGGACACGCTCAGAACCTATATATACTGTCAAAGCTGCACTTCTATTGCGCACACTGGTAATAAAGACATAATTGCCGTATTCAGTCCTATTGCCGTATTTTTCGGCTATTCTTTTTAGGCTAGAATAATCCATGGACTTTACATTTGGCTGACCTTTGAGCTGTTTAACTATATTCAGCGCTGTCCTGGGCTTGTAGTTATTCAAGAGATCCTCCTAGATTATTAACTTTATATGATACATCTTGAGCCCGCCGGTTGTCAAACGGTTTTTTTACCCAGCTCAATTGCCCGCTTTAGGCAATCCGGACATTCCAATATCTTGCCCTTTTCGTCTATATTCGGGCAATAAAGATTCCCGGCAAACTCTATGCCTAAAACAGCAAAGAAATTTTTGACAATGCTCTCTGCGTTTTTAAAAAAACTGCTTCTATTGCCTGCGCTGGCTAAAATCAAAAGTCCCTTTTTCTTAGGCCCAGTTTCTTTTTTGCCCAAAACATATTTTGCTACCCAAAGGCATTGACAGCGGTCAATCATTGCCTTAACCTGGGCGGTGAGACTGCCGAAGAAAATAGGCGTAGCTAAAATTATTCTCTGGGCCTGGTCCAACTTTTTATAGATAATCTGCATCTCATCGTTAACGATGCACTTGCCTTCTTTTTCGCAACCAGCGCATTCCCGGCAAGGAGAGAATTTTAACTCATTCAAAATGATCTTTTCTGCGTCCAGACCGCAAGCCCTTGCCCCTTCCAGAGCTTTGTCCAGAAGTATCTCTGAATTGCCGCCTCTGCGCGGCGACCCCAAAATCCCTAATACTTTCATTTTTTTATCCCCGGTGTTCCCTCTTTCTTCAGGGCTCGCAGAGTCCTTGTTTTGTTCGGTGTTTTTGTTCGCTCGCTGCAATTTTTTGCCGACTTTTGGCACTTAACAGTTCGCTCATTTTGCAACCTATCGCTTGGAGATACGCCATTCGTCCTCCGCTTCGCGAAGGACTTCGATGGACGATACTGAGCGAAGCGAAGTATCTCGCTCGCTGTAAGTGCTCAAAAGTCAAATGCCTTAAAATTGCTGATGCTCGCTCACTAAAAATACCTCGCAAACTATATAGACGCCTATGGCGAGGGGTGGCTCGGATTCTAGCCCTCGGCGCGCAGCAAAAGACAGCACGGCCAATATAATTTTTTCTGCTTACCGCAGGGATATGCTGTACTTTTGCGAGCACCGAGGGCGAATCCGAGACAGGACCCCGAGCCTAGCAAACCTAATACTTTCATAGTTTTATCCTCAATCCTGCGATAATCCATCTACCGGGCATAGCAACATTGCCCTGTTCAGAATATGAGGTGTTTAACAGATTAGTAAAATCCGCAAATAGTTCCAGTGCAAATTTATCTTTTTTCATCTCTTTGCTAATTCGGCTGTCCAGAAGAAAATATGCTCTCTGGTGCAGCCTTTGTTTATAAGACAAAGTTAAACTCTGAGTAAATCCTCCGGGAAGCGCAAGGTCTAATCCCACCCGGGTATGATGTTTCAAAAAATCTAAAGTATATTTTGTATTTAATCCAATGTCTTCGCTTTCTAAGTATTGATAAATATAGCCGGTAGAGATTTCGGAAAGAATTGAGGATTTATTCTCTGAGGTCTTAAGGGCAAGTTCCAACTCCAAGCCGGCGGCATCAACTTCGGCAATATTCTGGGCCCGCCAGGCCGCCTCGGGGGTTGTTCTCACCCAACCAATCAAATCATCCGACCACCTTCTAAAGTAATTCAACTCGGCGCTAAAGGCGCCTTCACTATAGTCGAACCCTGTCTCACAGGATAGGGCCTTCTCCGGCGTCAAGTCTTCATTGCCGATATTGGCTGGACTTTGGTAATAGAGGTCGGTAAAAGAGGGGATTCTAAAAGAGCGGCCGAGAGAAGACCTTAACCTAAATTGCGGATTAATGTTACATCTTATACTAAGCCCGGGAGAAGCCTCCCATCCCCAACTCGAATAATGGTCCAGGCGCAAACTCAAATTGTAAAGAAAGGCTTTTTCTAACGGAGAGAGAAATTGTGCATATACAGCTTGGCTATCGCGGCTATGGTCTCCTAATCTTGTGCTGGTTATCTTCTCTTCGCCTGCTTCAGTGCCTACCAATAAAGAGCCAAAGGGGAGGTTAAAAATTGCCTGTAAATCTCCTCCGTAGGAATAACTGGTATGATAATTTACATAAAAGCTCGGGCGATTCC
>CAZEQA010000075.1:0-7578 GCA_964514265.1 uncultured Planctomycetia bacterium
CCTGCCTTTGCATTGATTGAGAGCCAAACAGAAAGGATTGTGGGATTAGCGGTTATCGGAGGATACGGGCAGAAGATTCCTTCCAATATATTGTATAGTGCGGATGGCCAACAGGCACTTCAGGTACATTTACTCAACTTCAAGTCAGAATCAAAAAGATTAAAGCCAATCGTGGTTTCCAGCGGAGAAGATGAGGGAACAAAAATTGGATATATTGGCAAAAAAGGCGCTATTTACAATCTTAATAAAGAGCCGGTGATGTATGCCAGGCCAGTAGGTTTTAGTGCTACGGACGAGGGTGGTGAGTCCAAGTTACAAGCTTTATTTGAGAATAAATCACTTTCCGATTACTTCTTTGCTAAGCCGGCCTCTGCCGAATACTCTCAAGAGCTTGAACAGGCATTAGCGCAGTTTCGGCCTTCTACCCCCAAAGGAAAGACATTAAAGATTATGTTGCTCGCCAGGCTATACGAAATGAAACTTGCCTTAGGGCTGATGGAAGATATTACCCTAAATCCAGACCAAGCCGATAGGGCATATCAAGCAATAAGCAGATTAAATTTTGATTCGACTTCTCTTGAGGAACCATCAACTCGGGCTATCGTATGGCAGGCCTTAGCCAATTATAATCACGGCTATAGATTATACTATGAGGCAGCCAAGGAACTCGGCTTCGATAAAGAAAGCAAAGTCTTAAATGAGATATTGAGAAACTTACAAGCTGACTGGAGCGATATTCTGACGTTGAGACAGTTTGATTCCACCAGGCCCTATATTGAGCCAAATGGTGAAATGGATGCATTTACTCAAGAAGCATTGGCAGATACGGCCAGATTTAACGCTTTATCTACCCCCAGACAAATTGCGGAATTTGCCAGTAGTATTGCAGAGATTGCCGTTGCAGGGCCTATCGACTATCGGCTGGCCCCGCCAAGAACATTTACGGAGATTTTACTTTATAAAGAAGCAACCTCTGCAGACATAGCGTACAATCAGGCAGTAGCGCTCAAAAGATTGGGCTTTGAAGGTTTTGTCTTGTTCGGCGTAATCAAGGAAAAAACAGCGCACACTATAGTTCCTAGATGGACTAGCGTGGTTGCCTTCAAAGATAAGCAGCACGAAAACATTTGGTATGTTATGAATAAGGGGTTATCTACATTTTCCAGCCTCAAGCAGGTTTTAGAGCAATTAGGTATTTCCCTCGTCGCTAAACTGCATTTCAACGAACTACATTCAGCAACATTTTCAACTAAGCAGTTCTCGTCTTATATCGATAGCCATCGTAATGAGGAACACCGATATTGGCGCAAAAGTTTGATTCCTTTAGATACCATCATTAATATAGAATTTTCGAAGGCGTTGGAAAGAGAATACAACAAGCCCGGGCGATTTGAAGAACTTATTTCAAGATATAATTTGAAAGTTACCTTCCCATCAACGTATTCTCCTGAAGAAATTGAAGAGAAGAAGCATATAATAGTGTTGGCTTCTTATATGCTTCCCGCCAAATTGTTAACAGGACTTAATAAAATAAAATTCAAAGAAAAAATACCCGGAAAATACAATGTAGCAACAGTGAAGGATGGAAAAGTAATTGTTGAGAAAAAAGATGCAAAAGGGGGTCGATATTTGGCAGTATTTCGGGTCATAGAGATTCCAGTGACAGGTGGAGTTGCGTCAATGGTTCATGAACTGGGCCATCATTGGGACCTTGAGGTATCTAACAGAAATCCGCATCCAATCCTTGGTGACTTAAGCAAGATTCACAGGAGGATATCTTGGAGAAAGCCTAATATTCTAGAAAGTATTTTCGGTGTAATTACTCTAAACATTAAGACCGAAGTTCGCCGAAGTGACAATCCTAAAGAATTTGCCGATGGTTCTTCTGGTATGACTAATAAATATGAAGATTTGGCGGAATTTGTTGAAGACTATTTTACCAATGGCTCAGGATACAGAGAGCAGGCGCGCCAGCAAATGGCAGAAGGCCACTTTGAAGTTGCCGCCAAATACTTATTTGATAAGTATATTGTGTTCAGCGAGAATGGTTACTGTTTTGAATATGATGTTGATGAATCAAGCCCAAGCCTGACAATAGAGGAAGTAGAAAAGGCATTGGGAGCTCATAAAGGACCCATAAGAAAAGCGACGTTAAAATCTATTCAGGAGATAAAGTTGGTTATCGCCTCGCAACAAGAGCTAGATACATCCAAAGCCTTACCTCATTTCAATGAGAATACTAAACCTGAAGAAGTCAAGGCAGCCATTAATGTCTTACTTAAAGAGGATACCCCGCAAAGCAGAGCCGGTTTAGAAACAATTACTAGATACATAGATGGGGAAATTACCTACTTAACAGAAAGACTAAAGGCCCGGGAAGGTGTGCATCAGACCTATCAAAGAGCTAAACAGCCCATCCCAGCCTCTGTCCAAGAAAAGACCAACAGCTTACAGCAAAGACTGCAGGCCTTGCAGGGGTTACAAAGATACCTGAAGGAAAGCCAAGCCCAGCCAGCTGCTGCTGTGGCTGCTCAGGTTCCAGAACCCAACCTGCCAGCAGTAGAACCCAACCTGCCCAAGTCAGTCGAAGTCAACGAACCGGCTGAGAGCAGACCAGAAACTGCAGTTACTACCCCGTTGACTTCTGTCCAGACTAAAGTGCTCTCTTTTCTGGCGGAGAATTGGTTGTCCGAAGAGAAACAGCCGATAGTCCCGCTTGCCGGTACCGGGATGTATATTAATCCTAATGACGGCTCAGTTAGTTATAAGCAGCCTGAAGCCGGAGAAGTTTTAGTTATTTATCACGGCCAGATATATCGGGTTTGCGCCAAAGATGTCCTTCAATACAAGGGACAGGGCATTGGTTTCGGTTATGATGATGTTCAAATAAAACTTGGCGATAGAGTTGCCTGGGTAGACGCAGACGATTTAAGGGCAATCATCAGGCCGGAAAAAGTAGTAATTATTACCGAAGATAGCGAAGGTATCCGGCCGGATGAGATAAAGTCAAAGATTGATGCGATAAAGGAAAATACCTCTGAAAATAGAGCGAGGCTAAAGGAACTCGCCCAATATATAGAGGAGGAGATTTCCTCCTTAACCAAACGATTAGAGGTCCGTAGCAAGGTTCATAATGTTTATAAAAAGTACAGAAAAGACCTGCCTGATTGGTTACAAGAATGGACTAATAAGTTACAAGAAAGACTTGCGGGCTTCCAGAGATTACAGCAATATCTAAGAGATAAGAAATTAGCGCCACTCACCATTGAATCGGCCACAGCAACAAAGCCGTTGTTCTTCGGTCTTGGTAAGGAAGAATATATTGTGGTGGCAACAGATGTGATTGTAAAAACGGTAGGCGATGGTTTTCCTTCTTCCAATAATGGAGCAAATCACGGAATATTCGCCCCTCAAGATGTGCGAGACGCTGGCCTCAGAGAACCGGATGAAAAATGGCAAAGAGTATACCTGGTGATGAAGAAGAAGGATGGTTGGACAAGGTTAGTAGACGACAAGACGGATTTAATGAAGCATGTGAGAGCAGGATACGTGTTTAAAGATAAAGAAGGCAAGCCCTTATTCTCTGAAGATGTGGTTAGACTGGCGAAAAGAGGCGATTATAGACAGGCATTGATTCAGCATAGGATAGATAGGCCGGAAAAACACCAGTTGCCAACAGAAGAAAAATCAATAAATCCAGAACAGATTAAAACTGTTATAGTGTGCCCTTCAGAAATAGAATTGAGCGAGAAGCAATCTAAAGAAATATACCATCGGAAGAAAGAGATTAGAGAATGGAATCCCCTTAATGATATTGGCACTATATTAGGACGGGAGGGTTTAAAAGCAAAAAGAAGAAGGTTGGCCGAGGTAGAAAAACAAGTTATTGAAGAAGCGCTTTCAAAAATTGACGAAAGGGAATTAATAGACAGAGAAATTATAAAAGCTTGTTATCAGCAGGGCAACGGATATTATCAGCAAGGGAAATATGCAGAGGCAATTATTGAATTTGAAAGGGTCTTGGTGTTCCATTCTAAATTTGAACAGGAGTTAAGAAAGAAGGAAAGGAAAGAAGAGGAGTTCTGGGGAACGCTGTATAAGGGTGGTTATATAGTTTCAGGCTTTTTCATTGGCCCGGAAGTGTGGCTGGTGACTTTTGGCACAAACGAGACGATTAAAGAAATAGGAAATAACGTAGACCTTGATGAATGGATTCCCAAGATAAACGAGGCAGCAGGGCAGGGTAGGGCTACAGGACAAGATAGGACTCCTTTTAAAGTAGGGATGGGTAAACCCGCGATTTTAAAGAGTGACTTTGACTCAAGAATAACTGTGCCAATTCATTTAGGTCAGCTCGAAGGAGGTTTTTCTGTAATAAAGGGCGGTGAAGAGCCGATTGAATTCTCACATTGTAAGGTCAAACCTGCGGGGCGGATTTTAATTACCCCGATAGGTTCTGATTCAGATTTCCAGGTTCCCCTGGCAGAAAATCCTAAGAAAGAAGGATTATTAGAAGGAGTGTGGAGAACCGGTGAAAACGTAGCATGGCCTATAGTAAAGTTGGCCCTGCATTTCCTTAGACTTACCGAATACGAAGATTATAAAAATATAGTTTGGGTAACCTCTGGTTCCGATACCTTTCTTGGAATAAAACAACAGCAAAGGGTGGACCGAGTCAGCAAGAATATCCCCTTAGACCCTCTTCACGATGAAGTTATGGATATCTCTCTTGTAGATGTAGGAAGGTTATTTGGCGGTGAAGAAATTGAACAAGAGGTTGCCAGAGGTTTATATGATGCTACAGTAAATTGTCTTAATTACTATAATTCAGCCGATAACAAGGTCATAGTTGAGGGGGTTTGGAGGAACAATCCTTTTGCAGAATATCTCTTAGGAAAAGAGACATTGGAAAAATTACCAAAAGAGAAATTAATTCAGTTGTTATTTAATCATCCGGAATATATCAAGTGGGCTAAAAATTATAGTAACGAACTTAAGCGATTTGTTCTTTATGGAGAAGTTATTGACATTGAAAATAATTGTAGATATCTAACAAGGATATCTTCGCGCACGCCAGATGGTCAGGATTTAGTTATCCATCGGTTACTTCGATATAAAGGAGGATATTTTGGCAGTGCCGAAATACATTTTAACGGAGAAGGAAAGCTAATTGAGGTAAAAGCTACCGCTGGCGATCGCTCAGAAGTAAAGATAAAGCAAGTAGACGGACAGGAAGAAATCCGGGTCATGACAAAAGATAAAGAAACCAAAGGTTACCTTACTAGTACCTGGCAAAATGGAGAATTTGTTAAGGCCGAGAGGTTTGATCAGGATTGGCATATAACTTCAAGGGATAATCGAGACGGCACAAGGAGTGAATTTGTTTGTGATGATGTCAGCGGCCAAGTAGTAGAAGCCGATGGCCAGATTGTTCGGATGCCCGAAGGAACTCTTCGCTACATAGAGACCAAATCCTATGAGGGCAAAGAGATAGACAGAACGCAGCATTTTACTTTTGCTAACTCCAGATTGGCTGAAATAAAAGGAGACACTGAAGAGCTGGCTGGCAGGAGACTAAATTTAGAAATTGAGCGGGATAGGAACCTGCTTAATGTTGCCTATCTACAGATGCTTATCTCAGAAGCTAAGACCGGATTGAGGCTTATATCAGAAGCCGGGTCTCAAGAGCAAGATAAATTTGATGTTGCCATTGCAGCGCCATCAGCTGTGGCTATCTCCACCACCGCTGAAGTCAAGGCCCGCAGCAAGGGCTTTTATGTAAGTGGTAAAAAGTGGTTTGCTGTAGGTGCCAACTGGCGGGGGATTGGATATGGCTGGAATTTTGGCGACCCCAATGCTGGATTTGCTTCCTACAGGGATTTACTGGAGCAGAAATTACCTGAGATGAAGAAAGCGGGTATTCAGAAGATTAGGATAAATCTTTTAGCCGATGCCCGCCATCTCCACCGAGGTTATCAGGCCTTCAAGAAAGACATTCAAGCGTTCTTAGACGCCTGCGCCAGATATGGCATCAAGGTAGAATTTGTCTTATTTGACTACTTAGCTTTTACCCGGGGCAACTTTAAGATGGAAGATGTGGATAGCTTCATCAGGAATTTCTTGATTCCTTTCTTAAGGGATTTTGGCCAACACCCTGCTTTAATGGTTATTGACTTCGTTAATGAGCCGGAATGGATATTAGCCAAGAGCGTTCCCGGTGGTTGGGGAGATAAGATGGAAGAAGCCGGCCGCCAACCCATCTCAGCCAAAGTCTATTACAATTTTGTGGCCAAGATAGGTAGTGCGATTAAGGCCCAGACCGCCGGCAGGCTCTTGAGAACCATCGGCACCAGTATGAAGCACTTAGAAACAGTTACCTCCGCCCAAGCGCGTCCTTATATAGATTATTATGCCTTACATTGGTATCCTCGGCAAAATTGGGATGGTCTACACCCATTCAAACACTGGGTCAGACTGATTCCTACCGACAAGTGTTGGGCATTAGAAGAATATCCTACAGCCAATACCCCTGTTAATGCCGATGAATACCTTGCTCTGGCTTTAGACTCAGGTGCTACTGGAGCAGATATGTGGAATTATTCCGCAGGAACTGATAATGATACTGCCTCAGGTAGAAGATATAACCAACAATTAAGGAGGATAGCCAATTGGACAAAAGCACCTTTAGCTAAACAACCTGCAGTGGTAATTCCAACAGCCCCTGTGGCTAAACAGCCTGTAGTTGAACGGCCTACGATAGAAGTACCTGTAAGCGAACAAAAGAGGCCGGTATTTGAGTTAATGAAACTTCTTAAAGATAAGGGCGAGTTCGATGCCTTTTATGATTATGTAGATGATTATATAGGAGAAGGTAAAATAAGTGATGCTAAGTTTGAGGAGATTAAGTTAGTAAGATTGTTCCAGTGGTCAACTTATTTGATTGCCAGATATTTAAAAATAGGAGAAGATGCACTGACGCCGGAAAAGGCAAGAGAGGTCTTGGAGAATGTAGATATACACGAAATAGTAGACACGCCGATTTTTGGTGATTATGAAAGGTATGTGCCTTTACTTTTCAAAGAAATCTATGGCGAGGTCGAAGAAGATGTAGAGGAACCGCTACAGGCTCCTGTGAAGGATAATAATGAGGTTAGAGAGCCCTCCGCTAAAGAAAAGGGGATAGGCAGCTGGTTCAGCTTTACATCTGCGGTTCATGCTGCACAGTCATCCAGCGCTTCTGCTGGTAAACAACCTGCAGCAGTAGCTCCAGCAGCCCCAGCCCCTGTGGCTAAACAGCCTGTAGTTGAACGGCCTACGATAGGAGTGCCTGTAATAGACAGCGAGAGCGAGATTGATAGACTTCATACATTGCTTTATTATGCTGAAGAGTTGCCGTTTAGGGACTACAATAAACGCCGTAAAGTTATTTATAGAGATAAACCGCGTAGTTTTAAAGAGATTAAATTAATTTTAAAGCAGGTAATCAAACTTAAAGAGGTAGCAACAAAGGCATTTGCTGAGCTTTCCCAAGAAAAACCCCAAGATTACTTTAACCCATCCACAAAAGCCGGCCGGGAT
>CAZEQA010000076.1:0-7366 GCA_964514265.1 uncultured Planctomycetia bacterium
TTTTTGTCTTCACCGGCATACTTCTCCGCCTGCTTAACCATCTTATCTATCTCTTCCTGAGAGAGTTTCTTGGGTGCGGTAATCCGGATTGATTGTTCCTTGCCTGTGCCTAAATCTTTGGCATTGACATGGACAATACCGTTTCTGTCAATATCAAAGGCAACTTCAATTTGAGGGATTCCCCGCGGCGCAACAGGTATGCCGATTAAATCAAATCTTCCCAGCTCTACGTTATCGTTGGCCATCTGCCGTTCGCCTTGAAGCACGCGAATGGTCACCGCAGTCTGATTATCGGCAGCAGTAGAAAAAATCTGGCTCTTTTTCGTAGGGATGGTGGTATTTCTCTCAATCAGCCGCGTGCACACTCCGCCTAAGGTCTCAATGCCTAAAGAAAGAGGGGTAACATCAAGAAGGGTTATTTCTTTAATATCGCCTTTAATTATAGCCGACTGAATTGCCGCACCCATAGCCACACATTCCATCGGGTCAACCCCACGCTCGATCTTTTTGCCTACATAATCCTCGACAAATTTTTGCACTATCGGCATCCTTGTGGGCCCGCCGACCATAATTATTCTATCAATATCGGGGGGCTCAAGTTTTGCGTCTTCGATAGCGCGTTCTAACGGAACGCGGCACTTTTCCACAATCGGAGCAATTAATTCCTCTAACTTCGCCCGCGTAATGGACATGGTCAGATGTTTTGGGCCAGAAGAGTCAGCAGTAATAAAGGGAAGATTTATATCCGTGGTCAAAGTGCTGGATAGCTCGATCTTGGCTTTCTCTGCCGCCTCTCTAAGCCTCTGCATAGCCATTTTGTCGTTTCTTAAATCTATCCCTGATTCTTTCTTAAATTCCGAGGCAATATAGTCAATCAATGTCCCGTCCATATCTGTGCCGCCCAGATGCGTGTCGCCGTTGGTGGCCCTGACTTCAAACCCGGAACCGCCTTCTTTGTCATGCCACATCTCCATCACAGTTACATCCAGAGTGCCGCCGCCAAAATCAAAGACCATTATCTTCTGCTCTTTGCCGGCCTTATCCAAACCGTAGGCCAGGCAAGCAGCAGTAGGCTCATTGATAATCCGCAAAACATCTAAGCCCGCTATTGCCCCGGCGTCTTTTGTAGCCGTGCGCTGATTGTCGTCAAAGTAGGCCGGGCAGGTAATCACCGCCTCCTTTACTTCATCGCCTAAATGGGCCTCGGCATCCTGCTTTATCTTTTGCAAAATAAAGGCCGATATCTGTTGAGGCGTAAACTCTTTATCAAAGACCTTAAACTTATAATCCTCGCCCATCTTTCTCTTTGCGGCAGTAATCGTTCCCTCGGGGTTAATTGCTGCCTGCCGGCGAGCCGGCTCACCAACCAAACGCTGGCCCTCCTTGGTAAAGGCCACATACGAGGGAAAGGCCTTTCCTCCGCCCACAGTTGTCCCTTCAGCACTGGGAATAATCGTGGGCCTGCCTCCTTCCATTACTGCTCCCGCAGAATTAGATGTGCCTAAATCAATTCCGATTATCTTTGCCATCTTATCTTACCTCCTGTTTAAATTACGTGATAAATTCGAAATCCGAAGCACGAAATCCGAAACAAATTCGAAATTAGAATTTTCAAATTTTCAAAACTGTTTTTTGTTTTGGTCATTCGAATTTTAGCCATTAGATATTATTTCGAATTTCGATATTCGTATTTCGGATTTGACTTTGTTTCTATTCTCTCTTTTCTTTCTTCTGTGGTCTTTTAGCTACCTTTACTACAGCCGGGCGAATAAGCCTGTCTTCAACAGTGTAGCCTTTCTGGACTTCCTCCACGACTGTATTTTCCGGATATTCATCTGTCTCCACATGGGCAATGGCCTCCTGCTGAACAGGGTCAAAGGTCTTGCCCACACATTCGATCTTCTTTACGCCATTTTTCTCTAAAACTTGATGCATCTGCTTCAAAATCATCTCTACCCCTTGATGCAGAGACTTAAAATCCGTCATTTTATTAGCTGATTCAAAGGCACGTTCAAAATTATCCAAGATATTAATCAATTCATAAATCAAGCCTTGATTAGCAAATTTTAGAAACTGTTCTTTCTCTTTAAGGGTGCGTTTCTTGAAATTCTCAAATTCCGCATGTAATCTCAGTAATTTATCAAAATATTCCTGTTTCTGGTTTGCCCCTTCAGTAAGCCTTTGATATTCTTCAACAGAGACGGCCATTTCTCCTTTTTCTTTTTTCTCTTCTCGTCTTTTTTCACTCATCATTTTTCCTTAAGACCTGCTCCGGCTTAAAACCTAAAAATCAACCATTCTTTCAGCTAAAGTATGGGTTATATAGTCAACCGCAGAAATAGTCTTTGAATAAAGCATCCTGCGTGGTCCAATAATCCCCAAGACGCCCAGATTTCTATTTTTACTCTTAAAGTTAGAAAGAATTAAGCTACAATCTTGGATATCTTCGCAGGGATTTTCCTTGCCAATATGAACTCTCACCCCATCCATACCTAAGTCCTCTCGCATAATCGAAAGCAGCGGCTCCTGTCTCTCAAAAGTCCTTAAAACTGGCTGTAACTTCTGAGTATCCTGAAACTCCGGCTGTTCAAGAATATAGCTTACTCTTTCAACATAAAGCCCGGCCTTGCCGAAAGAAGAAAAGGCAAGAGTTGTATAACCGCTGAGATTGGAGAGGATGCGCAGAATTTCCCCGAGGAGCTCATCAAAGCTCTGCCTTTGGGCAGGATATTGATTTTCGATTAACTCTCTCTCTTGAAGTGTAAGCTGCTCAAGTTGCAGCAGAGAATCGATATAGTAACGGTAACCTCTGTCCGTAGGAATTCTGCCGGCTGAAGTATGCGGCTGCCAAATAAGGCCGAGTGTATCCAGCTCCGACATCGCATTGCGGACTGTAGCTGCGCTGAGGCGGGGACGCAGGCGCTGGGCGACAGCCTGTGAGCTAACCGGTAAGGCCCGATCAATATATTCCTCTACAATAGCCTGAAAAATTCTCTTTCTTCTTGTATTTAAAGGAGTTACAAACATTTAATTTCCTCTTTTTAGCACTCAAAGGATATGAGTGCTAAAACGGCATTTTAACACAATATTATTTTATTTGTCAAATGTTTTTTTGTAAAAGATTAGCCAGTTTGGCCTTAATATTCTGGGGAACCCGGGCCTGTAAATAAACCTTATCTTCTTTATACTCTTTCCTCAAGACCTCTCCCTCATTGTAAATTAAGTTTAAAAGATACATCTGGTTCTGAGGAATAACAACCTCTATCTCGGTCATTAAGTCGGCTAAGCGAAACTCAAGCTCTTCCAATAACTGCCCAATATTTATCCCTTCTAAAGCAGAGACAGCCACGCTATTTTGAAAATCTTTCAAATAACGCCTCAGGCGAAATTCGTCCTTAAGCAAATCTAATTTATTTAAAACGTAAATCACAGGCTTCTTATCGGCCTCTAACTTCCTTAATAGCTGGTGGACCGCCTCATTTTGCTCATAAACTAAGGATGAGCTAATATCCAGAATATGCAATAATATATCGGCCTCTTTTACTTCTTCGAGAGTTGCGCGAAACGCCTCAATAAGGTGGTGGGGAAGTCGATGCAGAAAACCAACAGTATCGGAAAAGAGAACTTTTTGCTTGTTAGGTAAAGTAAACCTTCGGGCTACAGAATCCAAGGTGCTAAAAAGGCTGCCGCGGACAATCTGTTGGGCGCCGGTTAAACGATTAATCAAGGTAGATTTCCCCGCATTGGTGTATCCAATAATAGCCACGCTGGCAAAGGCACTTCGCCCTCTGTATTTTCTAAGCGATTGTCTACGTTGACGCAAGCTCTGCAGGTCTTTTTTCAATCTACTAATGCGTTCTCTAACTCTTCTTCTATCCACTTCTAACTTTTTCTCTCCCGGCCCCCGCGTTCCGATACCGCCTCCCAAGCGGGAAAGTATAATGCCTTTGCCGCTTAAACGAGGTAAGAGATATTCCAATTGGGCCAGTTCTACCTGAACCTTTCCCTCCATACTCTTTGCTCTCTGGGCAAATATATCCAGGATTAACTGTGTGCGGTCAATAACCTTGAGATTAATTATATCCTCTAAATTTCTCTGCTGCGTGCTGCTTAAGTCTTCATTAAAAATAATCGCATCTGCATCTAAACCCTCGGCAAGGCGGGTTAGCTCTTCGGCCTTGCCTTTGCCAATAAAATATGCGGGTGTGGGTTTCACCCGGCGGCAGATTAGCTGTCTAACTATTCCCAGGCCACTTGATAAGGCCAGCTCCCCCAATTCCTTTGAAGAATCTTCTGCGCTCCAGGTATCTTGGCCCTGAATATCCACTGTGACTAAAAGAGACTTTTCTTTTTTATCTTTGCCGGTTTCCCACATTTTTAACTTTTGCCGATAAATCGGCAAACTACATTAGGTTGTGCCCACCATTGTAGTTGCCCAATTTACTTGTGCCCCCCTTAGCATTCGCTAAGGGTAACTCAAGGGGTATTGGGCAATAGGGCTAAGATCCTCTCGGCTACAATCTCCGGGGTATCCTCTGGGCCAAGGTTAATCCAAATTACCCCTTTTTCTTTTCTAAACCAGGTGAGCTGACGTTTAGCATAGCGTCGTGTATTTCTTTTCAAAAGCCTTCTTGCCTCATCTTGAGAATATTCATCCCTGAGGAAGCCTGTAATCTCTTTATAACCCAATAGGGATTTAGCTGTCCTGGATAGTTTGTCCTTATTTAGTCGCCTAATTTCTGCCACTAGCCCCCGCCCAAACATCTTATCTACCCTTTTCTCTATCCGGCCGTAAAGTTCGCTTCTTGCTCTTTGCAATCCGAAAATATACAGATTATATCTATTCCTGATTCCGCAGGTTTTCTCTTTCAATCTTGAAATTGGCTTACCTGAACTTTCATATACTTCCAGGGCCCGGATAATCCGCCTGAGGTCATGGGGATGAATGCTTCTGGCCGCCTGGGGGTCTAGTCCTTTTAGCCTTTTATAAAGATAGGCCGGTCCATATGTCTGGGTTTGTTGATAAAATTTTTTGCGCAGGATTGCACTTTGGCCGGGACCCTTAAACAGGCCGTCTAATAGCGCCCGAAAATAAAGGCCGCTTCCGCCAACTATCAAAGGAAGCCTGTCTCTTTTATGAATATCATTTATTATTTTCAGGCAAGATCTCCTGAAGCGTGCGGCATTATATTCTTGAGAGGGAAAAATGACATCAATAAGATGGTGGGGAATAGACTTTCTCTGCAATTTAGTTGGCTTGGAAGTAGCAATATCTATTCCTTTGTTTAGCTGCATAGAATCGCAGGAGATAACTTCGGCACCAATCCTTTTAGCCAACTTTAGCGCAACCTCTGTCTTCCCTACCGCTGTCGGCCCAATTAAACAGACAATCGTTTTCTTCATACCTAATTGTTTATTATCAATTTTAACCCCTTTCTAACCTGACAAATCTAACCAGGTTAGAATAGGGGGAATTAGCACCTTGGGGTTCCACAGGTCACAGGTCGGCAAAAAATTGCCAGCGACTCGAACCCTCCTTCGCTAAAGCTTCGGAGGACAGGTCGCAGGGCAGGCAAAAACACCGAGCAACGTTATGGGCAAATCTTTGTAGTGTAGCCTTCGGCCTTGAGTCGCTGTTCCAAAAACTCTGCTTGAAGTCTTGTGTTAAATCTACCTGCTCGAACACGATATAGACTATCGCTTATCAGTTCCGATATATATGCCTGGTACCCGTTATTAATCAATTCATCGCGTAGTTTCTCTGCATTTCTCTTATTGCTGAAACAGCCCAGTTGCACCGAAAAATAAGAACTTACCGCGTCCCTTCCTTCTTTGTGGGTCGCCAGACGCATCCGTGCGATACTGGCAAGGGGGCTGCGCGAAAAATCCTGGAGAAATCTCTCATAGCTTTGGCGCGCTTTCTGATAATCCCCTGCTAAAAGGTAAGAATCGGCGATAGCGAGTGTGGCATCATCACAAAATTTACTGCGGTGATATTGGTGCAGAATTTTGTTGAAGGTTCTTCTGGCTTCATCGTACTTTGCTTCTTTCAAAAAGCAAATTCCCAGAAGATAATAGGCCTTGGATTTTATTGCTGCCCGATCGTAGCTAGCCAAAATCTTCTCGCATTCTCTGGCTGCTTGAGGATAGGCGTCTTTTAAAATTAAGGTTTCTACATTGCTAAAAATTCCGCTCCGAGCAAAGAGAGGCCCGGCAGAAAAAAGAAAAGCCACAACTACAACAACAATACTAGTTCTTCTTATCAAAGGAAAACCCCCTTTTGCAACTTTAGAAGTATTTGATTTCTCTTTTGTTTTACTTCAACAGGCACATCGTCTTTTAGCTCTGCGGCCTTTGTTTTCGGCCGTGGCGAATATTTAAAAATAAAGGCCGCATCAAACTGAATTCTCTGCATCGCTTGATAGGTCTTCTTAAAATCGGCTTCTCTTTCGCCGGGAAAGCCTACGATAATGTCGGTTGTCAACCTAGCGCAAGGATTGAAATTACGAAAGCAATCTACCAACTTTAAGTAATCTCCTAAGGTATAGCCCCTGTTCATCAATCTTAATATTTTACCGGACCCCGACTGAAGCGGAAGATGCAGATGCTTGCAGACTTTAGGCAAATCGCGCATTGCCCGAAACAATTTCTTTGAAGCGTCCTTGGGATGGCTGGTAACGAAGCGAATACGCTCGATGCCCTTTATCTTGTCCAGACTCTGAAGAAGACCGACAAAATCTATTTCTCTTCCTCTATCCTTTCCGTAAGAGTTAACATTTTGCCCCAAAAGGGTTATCTCTTTATATCCCCGGTCAGCTAAATCTTTAACCTCGTCAAGGATATGTTTTAAAGGCCGGCTCCTTTCTCTTCCCCGCACATAAGGGACAATGCAATAGGAACAGAAGTTATTGCAGCCGTACATAATGGAGACAAAGGCCGTGAGATTATTTATCCTAAAGCCGCAATCGGCCTGCAGCGGCCTTGCGGTTTTATCTACGGCCAAAACCTGCACATTTTTCTTGATTACCTTTTTTAATAGATTGGGAATATCGTAGATATTCGCCGGGCCACAAACCAAATCTACATGCGGCATGCGGCGCAGGATTTCTTCTTTGTAGTTTTGACCCATACATCCGACAATTCCGATTACGGGTTGCTTCTCGGTCCCCAAGCGAAACGAAGGACCTTTAGATTTTAGTTCCTTAAGCATACCCACCTGACCCCAGACGCGCTCCTCTGCATGCTGGCGAACTGAGCAGGTATTAAAGAGAATGACATCGGCCTCCACTAAACTATCGGCCTGCCTGAAACCTGCCTTTTGCAGCATCCCCAGAATAATTTCCGAATCCCGCACATTCATCTGACA
>CAZEQA010000077.1:0-7341 GCA_964514265.1 uncultured Planctomycetia bacterium
CAGATTGTTTCTAAGTGGACGGGCGTGCCTGTTTCCAAATTAGAACAAAAGGAGTCGGAAAAGCTTCTGAAGATGGAAGAGGAGATACACAAAAGAATAGTGGGTCAGGATGAGGCCATCGGCACCATTGCCCGTGCGGTAAGGCGTTCACGCGCGGGCATCAAAGATCCCCGCCGGCCTATTGGCTCTTTCATATTTTTGGGGCCCACTGGCGTAGGAAAGACACTTCTTGCCCGCGCCTTAGCCGAATTTATGTTTGGCGATGAGGAGGCATTGATTCAGCTGGATATGTCGGAGTATATGGAGAAGTTTAATGTCTCTCGTTTAGTCGGTGCGCCTCCGGGTTATGTAGGGTATGAAGAGGGAGGTCAACTTACGGAAAAGGTCAGGCGCCGGCCGTATTCAGTAGTTCTTCTCGATGAAATTGAAAAATCCCATCCTGATGTGTTTAATATACTTCTTCAGGTTCTGGAAGATGGAAGACTCACTGATAGTTTTGGCCGAAAAGTGGATTTTCGCAATACGATTTTAATTATGACCTCGAACATCGGCGCAGAGATACTCAGAAAACAGGGCTCGCTGGGTTTTAAGTCCCAAAAAGAAGAGGTAACCTTTCAAGAAATGAAGAAAAAGCTATTAGACGAAGTCGCAAGGACATTCAAGCCGGAGTTTTTAAATCGTGTTGACGACATAAATGTCTTTCGCCCCTTGACCAAGGAAGACCTGCTTAAGATAGTAGAGATTGAGGTGGGTGAGGTGCAGAAAAGATTAACCGAACAGGAGATTACCCTGGAGCTTTCTCGTGAGGCAAAGGAATTTCTTATTGAGAAAGGCTTCAATCCTGTATTTGGCGCCCGTCCTTTAAAACGGACTATCCAGAGGTATCTGGAGGACCCTCTTTCTGAGGAAATAATCAGCAAGAAATTCAAGACACCCAGAACAATAAAGGTCACGCGTAAAAAAGAGGAATTAATCTTTGCGTAGAAAAAAAATCATTATTTCTTTACTATTAGTTTCCACCCTAATCATTTTTGCTTATATAAGAAGAGAGATATTTTTCCAACAGGCGAAGGAGCTGATTAAACAAAACTTAGAAAAGAACCTCTTGCCTGTTCAGCTCTCTATTGGCAAGATGGAGCCCCGCCTCTTTTATGGCTTGGTCTTAGAGAATTTAGAAGTTACCTTTCCTCAACATCCTTCGGGCCTTGCTGTTAATATTAAGGTCGATGAAGCCTTCATTGATTATAATCTGTGGAAAAATCTTTTTTTAGGCCAGAAGGATGTTCAGCAACTGCGGCTTGTTTCACCCACGATTAATCTCTCTTACCCCGTTCTTTCTGCTGATGAAGAGACACTACGAAGCAGAAAGAGTGGGGTTTATCAGCAAAAAAAGACGGCCGCCGAAAGAGGTTTAGCAGATTTCGTGCTTTTCCTGGAAGGCGGTCGGATTGCTTTTGGCGGTGCCCAAACTGTTCTTGAAGATTTACATGGCAGGCTACTATTAACTCAAAAAGGCCTATATTTTCAGGACCTGCGGGCAACATTTAAGGACAATCCTGCGGATACACTGAAGGTTTACGGAAAGCTTACAGCAGAGCGTCTAACTCTTGTCGCAAATTTGGAGCATTTAAAGATTAATGATTTCGATATTTTAACTAATCTGGGTTTAACTTTAAACAAAAAGCTCAAAGTCCCCCAAGATGAAAGTCCAAAAATCTCTGGGACTTTGAGGACATACGGTTCTGTGTTCAATCACCAGCCTTTTCCCGAATTAAGTTCTTCTTTTGAAATTCAAGATGGAAAACTGCGCATCCTCACGCTTAGCTTAGAAGATAATTACGACCTGCGCGGTATTGTCAGTTTGTCGCCTCCTTTTGATTGCGATTTGTCTTTGAACTTTTATCAAGCTGCGCCCCATGAGCTTTTTTCACAGTTTATCCAGTCCCTGGACACAGAGGACGGCCTTGCCTTTTTAGAAGAACCGCATTTTGCCGGTTTAATTAACGGTTTGCTTAAGATTACCGGGCCCCTCGACCATCCCAAAATAGAAGGATATCTTGAGGCAAAAGATGGTTACATCGGCGATTTAGATTTTGTCAGCGCCGATATTAATATTAAAGGCTGCTACCCGAAAATCTCCATAGTCGACTCGCGCATTCGTCGCGAGGAAGATTCATTTTTGATGGAAGGCGAAATAGACTTAACCAAATTAGAAAAACAGAACTTCTGTGATATAAGATTTAAGGCCGATAAAAGTATGTTTTGGCAGGGTTGGGATATTACGCGTCCAGACGAGGATCAAATACATATGTCCAAAAGTGTTGCTGACGATTTTAAAGTTACCTTTGATACCTTTATCGATGATGAAGGCAGAGGCTACGACAGCAATTACACAAATGAATTAGGATTGGAATGCAAGATTTTCGGAGATAAACTCCTCAAGCTTCGTTTAAAGAAGGATGAGGGGACTTTGGGTCTGGAGCGGCGCATTAGCTTTTAAGTGCGGAGGTAGTGGCAATGAGAGATTACTTTAACAGATTAGGGAAAAGGTGTTTAAATTTTCTTTATTATACCGGAGGTATTTGCCTTCTGGGGGCAAGAGCGATATTTGGCTTATTTGTGCCGCCTTTTAAACGCAAGCAAGTTTTTTCCCAGATGACTAAAATCGGCATAGATAGTTTGTTTATAGTCTTCCTCTGTTCTTTATTTATTGGGATAGTTCTGGTTTTTCAAAGTGCCTATCAGATGCAGAAACTGGGGATGGAGAAGTTCATTGCCAATTTGGTGGCCCTTTCGATGTGTCGGGAACTCGGACCGGTTTTTACTGCATTGGTAATAGCAGGACGTGCAGGCGCTTCTATTAGCGCGGAGCTGGGGACAATGAAGGTTACCGAGCAGATCGATGCCCTCGAGAGTATGGCTACCGATCCCATTAAGTATTTGGTAAGCCCGCGGCTTCTGGCATTACTAACCATGCTTCCCCTTTTAACTATTTATGCCAATTTTGTGGGCATATTTGGCGGCTATATGGTGGCAGTTTGGAAATTGGGGCTTACCTCTAAGATGTATATAAATTCAACCATTAATGCCTTGGTGTTAAAAGATATATTTAGCGGGCTGTTTAAATCGGTAATCTTCGCCATAATTATTTGTAGTGTCTCTTGTTTTCAAGGACTTAACGCCCAAGGAGGAGCCGAAGGCGTAGGCAAGGCCACAACTTTAGCAGTAGTAACTTCTTTTGTCTTGATCATTGCAGCCGATTGTCTATTTACCGCGTTCTTTTACTTCGTATAATAAAAATAGCGTATAGCGTAGAGCGTATAGCGGATAGTAAAAGATTTTCCTATACGTTAACCGCTATCCGCTAAACGCTAATCGTTAAGTTAATTTAAACCAGATGATAGAAATCATCAATCTTTGCAAATCGTTCAATGAGCATCAGGTTTTAAAGAACCTTAATCTCGTTATTAAAGAGGGCGAGACCCATGTGATTATCGGCCGCTCTGGTTGCGGAAAAACTGTGCTGTTAAAACACATCGTGGGTATGTTAGGGCCGGATTCGGGTCAGGTAATTATCGATAAGCAGGATGTAACCAGATTCAATGAAAAGGCACTTAATCACTTGCGACTTAAGTGTGGGGTGCTTTTTCAGGGTTCAGCCCTTTTTGACTCGCTCACCGTTGGGGAGAATGTGGGATTTACTTTATACGAACACTCTGACTTAGATGACCTTACCATTGCCAAAAGAGTCCAGGAGAGCCTGGAATTGGTGGGTTTGCGAGGAGTAGAAGAATTGATGCCCGCGGAGTTAAGTGGAGGAATGAAAAAGAGAGTAGGTCTGGCTCGGGCAATTTGTGCGCGTCCTGAGATTATTTTGTATGATGAGCCAACCACAGGGGTCGACCCGATTATGGCTGATGCAATTAACACTTTAATTCGTCAGCTTCACGATAAGCTAGAAGTTACTTCCATCGCTGTCACCCACGATATGGTTAGTGCCTACAAGATTGCTAATAGAATTTCTATGCTCTACGATGGCCAAATTATAGAAACTGCCAGTCCCGAAGAGGTAAAAAAAAGCAAAAACCCCATAGTGCAACAATTTATTACCGGGGCAGCACACGGACCGATTACTCAAAGTGAGGCTACAACTTGAAAAAGATGGACTTATGTCGCACTTGGTGCTCCATAAGTCCAGTGTTCATTAAAGGAGGGAATTTATGGCGACGAAACAGAATCTGGAGTTAAAAGTAGGCGTGTTTGTTTTTATTGGTTTAATAATTTTAACCCTGGCCGTATTTTCTATCGGTGAGATCCATATCTTTCGTCCCGGCTATCTAATAAAGGTATCTTTCGGTTTTGCCAGCGGTATTGATGTGGGTGCAGTGGTCCGGGTAGCCGGGATAGAGGTGGGCGAAGTTAAAGACATAGCCTTGAGTTATGATAGCAAAAAAGGTAAAACCAAAATTATACTTTCGGTTTGGTTAGATAAAGATGTCCGCATTCCCCGGGACTCTTGTGCCTACGTTAATGTCTTAGGTCTTATTGGAGAAACATACTTAGAGATTGTTCCGGGTGAGGATTACACCCACATATTGAAACATAGAAGTTTATTGGTAGGGCGTGAGCCTATTGGCACCGAGGCCTTGTTGGAAACTGTACATAAAGTTGCCGCTGGCTTTGAGACTGTCTTGGGTTCGGTGGATGAGGTCTTAGATGAAGATACAAAAGTGGCTTTGAAAGAGACAATCCACAATTTTCGTGACTTCTCTAAAAGCCTAAAAGTTATAACCGGGCGACTGGAACGCGGTGAGGGAAAGCTGGGCGCCTGGCTTAAGCCTAAGGAAACCAGGCCTAAAAAAAGGCCCAAGTCCCAGGAATCTAAGAAGGAATCTAAAACCAGCCAGCCTAAACAAAACTTTTAAGTCGAAATGGCCAAGGTAAAGACTATATTTGTTTGTCAGGAATGCGGTTATCAATCAGTAAAGTGGTTGGGCAGATGCCCCGATTGTAATAACTGGAATACCTTAGTAGAGGAAAACCAGGTTCAAGAGAATCAGCCTTTGCGCTATAATTTTTCTTCTGCACAGCCCCCGCAGTCACTTTTGGATGTTCAGGCCTCTGATGAGATAAGAAAGCCTTGCCAGATAAAAGAATTAGACAGGATTTTGGGAGGAGGCGTAGTTGCCGGTTCAGTAATTTTGGTGGGAGGAGAACCGGGCATTGGCAAATCTACCTTGCTTCTTCAGGCCTCTAATAAGCTTAGCCAGGCATCCGGTATAGTTCTTTATGTGAGCGGTGAGGAGTCAATCCAGCAGACTAAACTGCGCGCAGCGCGACTCGGGGAAATACCCAAAAACTTATATATAGTTAGTGAGACCAATGTAGATTTGATTGCCGAATATATCAAAAAGTATTCACCGACCGCAGTAGTGATTGATTCTATTCAGGTAGTTTATAATCCCCAGCTAACTTCCTCACCCGGCAGCGTCAGCCAAGTAAGAGAATGCGCAGGTTCCCTTACGGCTTTGGCTAAAGGCAGCAATATTCCTATATTTCTCGTCGGGCATGTGACCAAAGAGGGGTATCTGGCTGGTCCCCGCATTCTGGAGCATATGGTCGATACCGTGCTTTATTTTGAGGGTCAAAGGAATACCTCTTTTAGAATTTTAAGGGCAGTAAAAAACAGATTTGGTTCCACGAATGAAATTGGTGTTTTTCAAATGACCGGCAAGGGTTTAGTTGAGGTGAGCAACCCCTCGCAGTTGCTTTTGTCTGAACGGTCTAAGGAGGCTTGCGGGTCTGTGGTAGTACCCTGTATTGAAGGGACCCGACCACTTTTGGTGGAAGTCCAGGCTCTGGTCAGTCGTTCAAACCTGGCTATGCCCCGGCGCTGGTGTTCAGGATTGGATTATAACCGGATTGCCCTTTTAATTGCAGTGTTAGAAAAACGCGTGGGGTTAAATTTGGGTAGCGAAGATATCTTTGTTAATGTGGTCGGAGGCGTTAGATTACAGGAGCCGGCGATAGATTTAGGGATTGCCCTGGCCATTGCCTCCAGTCTCAAGGAAGTCCCCCTTGAACAAGAAGATGTTATTTTAGGAGAGATAGGTTTAGGCGCAGAAGTGCGCGCTATTACCAGGCCTGAGCCAAGGATACTTGAGGCCCAAAGATTGGGATTTAAACGCTGTATTATTGCCCGAAATAATCTAGAAAGCTTAAAGATTAAAGGCCCGATTGAGCTGGTAGGAGTAGAGAACGTAAACCAGGCTTTGGAAGTTGCGTTGAAAAGATGAAGATTAAGAAGATTGGGTTGTTGACCAGTGGCGGTGATTGTCCGGGGATGAATACCTGCATTCGTAGCGTAGTCAGATGCGCTATATATCGCGGCTTAGAGATCTTCGGTATTTTTAAAGGCTATCAGGGTTTAATCGAAGGGCAGATTAAGTTACTCAATCGCCGTTCTGTTTCCAATATCTTAAGTTACGGGGGCACAATTCTAAAGACCGCACGTTGCCTTGAGTTTAAAACTGTTCCGGGTCAGAAAAGGGCTATAGCGGCGATGCAAGAAAACGGCCTTAATGGTTTAATTGTGATTGGCGGAGACGGCACTTTCCGCGGTGCGCATACGCTTTGGCAAAGGTGGAAGGTGCCGGTAATAGGAATTCCGGCGACGATCGACAACGATATCAACGGCACAGACGCTTCTATCGGCGCAGATACTGCGGTAAATACTGCTCTATATGCGATAGATAAAATAAGAGATACAGTTTCTTCTTTAGAAAGGATATTTGTCATTGAGGTAATGGGCAAAGGCAGTGGCTATATTGCCCTTCAGGTTGGCCTTGCCGGTGGAGCAGAAGATATTATTATTCCTGAGAGGCGGTATAGTATAGATAGGATGTGCGCGGATATTCGCGCCGGCTACAAAAAAGGCAAGATTAGCTGGATAATTGTTGTGGCTGAAGGTGCGGCCTCAGCCTCCGATGTAGCCAGAAAGATTAGCCGAAAGACAGCCCTGGAGACGAGAGTAACTGTATTAGGCCACGTTCAGAGGGGCGGCTCTCCTTCGGCAGATGACCGCGTTTTAGCTGCACGATTAGGGGCAAGGGCTGTTGAGCTTCTGTCTGCCGGAGCGACAGATAAAATGGTAGGGGTACTCGATAACCGCATCAAGGCAGTGGCCTTAAGTTATGCTATCAAAAAGAGGAAGGCTAATATAGGACCTATTTACCGCTTAATCCGCATTTTAGCGCTGTAATGATCCTCTAGCGGGCGGAAAATAGCTTTGCTCGGTGTTTTTGTTCGCTTGCCCCGTTCCAAATTTACTGCAAAGCTTTA
>CAZEQA010000078.1:0-7113 GCA_964514265.1 uncultured Planctomycetia bacterium
TTCACTATGACATCCTTTTTCAATTGAACTAAATTCAGAGTGGGCTGACCAACAATACCTATGCCGTAGGCCTCCATCATTTTTCTCCTTATCCAGGTAGGGACATCATTGCTCAGCCTCTCATTCTGGGCATCCCAGTCCAGAGAATCTGTAGTCATGGTTGCGCCGTCATCTGTGCTGGCCTGAACGTTCTTTTCTAGATGTACGCTATTATTTATTCGATTTAAACTCCCTTCATCTGCTACGATAGTCATATTCATCTCTTTGCCGTAAACCTTGCCCAGCACATCTATTAATTTAATCTCCTCAAGTCCTATATCCGCGCTTTTGCCCTCTAAATCCCATTGTTTCTTCCCGCCTGTTGTATAACCACTTACAGAAAAGCTGGAAAGCATCTCATCAGGCGCCTCTTCCAATTCTTTTTGCGAAACAGAAACCTGTTCAGGTTGAACGGGCTCACTCTTTTGCGCACATCCCGCCGTTGATAAAACAACAATACATATTAAACAGGCTAAGTATCTGCTGGTCAATTTAGACCATTTATTTTGCGCACGCAAAATAATTTCGATTACCTCTCTTACTGCCCCCCTGCCGCCTTCTTTCCTGGTTACATAATGAGCGGCCTTTTTCGCTTCACTGCAGGCATTGGCTACTGCAACGGCAAGGCCGGCCCGTTTCATAACCGGAAAATCCACTAAATCATCGCCGACAAAACAGATATCTTTACTGCTTAGGTTATACTTTTTTAAAATCTGGCGCAGGGCTGTAAGTTTATCAATAGAGTTTTGCTTCACCTCCACTGCCCCGATTTCCCGGGCTCGCCTTTTCACCGCTGGAGAGCCTTTGGCAGTAATCAAAGCGACCTTTATCCTGGTTTGATGTAAAAGGGCCAGGCCCATTCCGTCCAGGACATTAAAACATTTAAGCTCATTGCCTCTTGAGTCATAAATAATCCGCCCATCAGTCATCACTCCGTCGACGTCTAAGATGAGCATCTTTATTTTCTTAGCCCGTTGCTTTATTGTCATTGGCTTGCACCCTTTGCCATCTTATCTTTGCGAGGTTTTTATTGCGAAGCGAGCATCATGCAGCGAGCGAACCCTCCTTCGCTAAAGCTTCGCAGGGCAGCTCGCAGGGCAGGTGAAAACACCAAACAACTACACTAGTCCGGCTCTTAAGAGGTCCTGTATATCTAAAAGGCCGACCGGCTTTCTCTTACTATTTACAACCGGAATCTCATCTATCTTTTTGCTCTGCAATATCCCTAATGCCTCAGCGGCTAATTTATCTTCCCTAATCACAATAGGATTCTTAGTCATTACCTCTTTGATCTTACGCACAGACAAATTAGACCCGTGTTCCAGATGACGGCGCAAGTCTCCGTCAGTAAAGATGCCGACCAAAACGCCACCTTTGTCGACGATACTGGCACTACCTGCACGGGCAGAGGTAATGGCTAAAAGCACATCTTTAACCAGAACATCTCCTTTGACAATAGGATTGGCTGCATCTTTACGCATGATATCTTTTACTCTGAGCAAAAGCCTTTTTCCCAAATTGCCTCCGGGATGATAAAAGGCAAACTCTTCTTTCTTTAACCCCTTTTTTTCTAAGACGGCAATGGCCAAGGCATCTCCCATTGCTAACATCGCTGTAGTGCTTGCCGTAGGCACAAGGCCCAAAGGACAGGCCTCCTCACGCACACTTATATCTAAGACGACATCGCTGTTTTTGGCTAATGTAGATTTTAGATTTCCGGTTAAAGAAATAAGTTTTACGCCAATCTTCTTAACAGTGGGAAGGAGCCTTAAAATTTCTTCTGTTTCCCCGCTGTTAGATATAGCTATAACCACATCTTTCTTTTTAACCCGGCCTAAATCGCCGTGAATAGCCTCGGCCGGATGAAGCCAAAGACCGGCTCTGCCGATGGAAGAAAGTGTGGCTGAAATCTTCTGCCCGATTATTCCACCTTTGCCCATGCCTGTAACCACTATCCTGCCCCGGCAGCTGTGGAGCAACTCTACGGCTTTTTGAAAGTCTCGACCTAGTCGCTCGATCAGGCTGGATATCGCCTCTGATTCTATTCTTAAAACCTCTTTTGCCCGCTTAATTGACATTTGGGTCATTTAGTCTTTATTATTCTATCTATCTCTTTGACCTGTTTTAACAATCTTTCTAATTCACGAAAATCAACCGTATTTGGGCCGTCGGAAAGTGCCTGATCGGGGCTAGGATGTACCTCCACAAAAAGCCCTGAACAACCTACTGCCACTGCCGCCCTGGCTAAAACAGCAACAAACTGCCGCTGACCGCCGGATGAGCTACCCGCTCCCCCGGGAAGTTGCACACTATGCGTGGCATCAAAAACTACAGGATAGCCAAATGCACTTAAAACTACGAGCGCCCGCAGATCGCTTACCAGATTATTGTAGCCAAAGGAACTGCCGCGCTCAGTAATGATTATATCTTTATTGCCTGTGGAAGCAACCTTCTCAATAACATTCCTCACATCCCAAGGTGCTAAAAACTGGCCCTTTTTTATATTAATCGGCTTCTTGGTCCTGGCTGCCGCAATAAGTAAATCTGTCTGGCGAGACAAAAATGCCGGAATCTGAATTACATCCAAAACCGCTGCGGCCTTTTTAACTTCTGTCCGGCAGTGAATATCGCTCAGGACAGGTAAATCCACTTCATCCTTAACCTTTTTTAAAATCTCTAAGCCCTTATTTATTCCCGGCCCCCGAAAAGATTTTAGCGATGTACGATTGGCCTTATCGTAACTGGCCTTAAAGATAAGGGGTATCTCCATCTTTAGAGAAATCGCCTTTAGTTTTCGGGCGCAATCAAGGCAGGCCTTTTCGGTCTCAATCACACAGGGCCCGGCAATGAGCACTATTGGATTTGCGTTGCTTAAGCTTATCTTGCCTATTTTTATTTCCCGGACCTTTTTCATCTCTTTTCTGACATCCGCGCCTTAACCTTCTCTAAATCTTCCGGTGTATCCACACCGATAACATTAAAACCTGTTTCAATAACTTTTACCCGATAGCCGTGCTCTAAGGCCCGTAATTGTTCTAACTTTTCCGACTCCTCCAGCTCCCCCATAGGTAAATTGGTAAACGTAAATAAGAAGTCCTTGGTGTAGGCATAAAGCCCCAGATGTTTATAGAAGGACAACGATTGGGAAGCAGCTAGAGAACTCCTTAAATGCGGAATAGGCGAACGCGAAAAATAAAGAGCAAAATTATTCTTATCCTTCACTACTTTCACTACATTGGGGTCTTCTAAGTCCTGTATCTGGTCAATCTTGTGAATTAAAGTAGCCATGGGAATATCAGGGTCCTGCGATAGACAATTTACTAACTCATCAATCATAGAAAAGCGGATTAAAGGTTCATCCGCCTGAATATTGACCACAATCTGGCTATCGATGGGATTGACTACTTCTGTAATCCGGTCTGTGCCGGATTTATGTTCTTTCGATGTCATCACTGCCCGGCCGCCAAAATCCTGGACTGCCTTTAACACCCTTTCGTCATCACAAGCGACAAGTAAATCTTCCAAAGAAGTAGCCTTGAGTGCTTCCTCATAGACATATTGAATTAAAGGCCGGCCAAAAAGGTCGGCCAGGACCTTGCCGGGAAAACGGCTCGATTCATACCTTGCAGGAATTACACCTATTGCTCTCATTTATTTAACCTCTCCAACAATTCTTCTTGTGTGGCTACTGCCACACCTACTTTACCTACCACAATTCCCGCTGCATAATTAGAGATATACGCGGCCTCTAATGCCGAAGCCCCGCTGGCTAAAGCCGCGGTAGCTGCACTGATAACTGTGTCCCCCGCACCTGAGACATCGAACACCTCTTGGGCTACAGTGGGGATGTGCACCGACTTATCCCTTTTTTGAAAGAGACGCATCCCGTCTTCACCCAGCGTAATTAATATTGCCTGCGCGTTCTGGTTGGCCAGCAAGGCCTGGCCGGCCTCCTCTAGGTCTTGTTCGCTCTTTATCTCAATACCGGTGGCCTTGGCCGCTTCATAGTGGTTAGGAGTAACTAAAGTAACATTCCGATAAGAAGAAAAGTGATTCTCTTTAGGGTCAACTGTAATAATCTTTTGATGGTTATGCACCAAAGTTACTACTTCTTGAACAAGCCTGGGCACAATCACTCCCTTGCCGTAATCTTCTATCAGCACTGCGTCGACACTAGATATCTTTTCTTTTAAAAAGGTAAGTATCTGGCCAATGACATTCTCGTCAATTTCCTCAATCTTTTCCCGGTCGATACGCACTACTTGTTGATGGTGGGCAATTACGCGGGTCTTCAAAGTAGTCGGCCGCTCATTATCAATAATGATACCCTCCACATCGATATTCTTGCGGCGTAATTCATCGCTAAGGATTCGGCCGCGTTCATCGGCCCCGATGACTCCGCAGATAAACGCCTGTGCGCCAAGTGCGTGAATATTGTTGGCTACATTTGTGGCCCCACCCGGCATAAAGGATTCGGAATTTACCCAAACCACCGGGACCGGTGCTTCTGGAGAAATTCGGGAAACCTTGCCCCAGATAAACTCATCCAGAATCAAATCTCCAATGACCAGTACCCTGGCCTGCCTAAAATTAGTAACAAGCCTTTTTAACCCTGCTTTATCATGTTTCTTCATCTTCTAACCTATAAAAATAGTTTGCCCAACAGAGCAATTATTTTAGCACGTAACCTATGAGCTGTCAATTGAATAAGTGAAGCAATCTTCTTGCTGCGGATAAAACCTCCTCCACAGAAATAGCCTTAAGGCAGGCAAAACCTTTTTGGCAATTATGGGCTAAACACTCAACACAGCCTACCTCTTTATGCAAAAATACATCGTTTCTGCCTGTGGGTCCCCAACGGCAGGGGCTTAAGCCCGGCTGCCTACGACCAAAGATAGCCACTACCGGCACACCTACTGCCGAAGCAATATGCACCGGACCGCTGTCATTAGAGATAAACAGGCAGCATCTTCTTAAAAGGCTGGCCAGTTGGCTCACTGTGGTCTTGCCACAAGCATCAATACAGGGATAATGGAGCAGTTGCAAAAGACCCCTGCCGATATCTACATCGTCCGGCCCGCTCACAACTATTATTTTTACCTTAAACTGTTCAACAAGCTTATCGGCAACAGAGGCATACCTCTCCACCGGCCAAATCTTTGAAGGACAACTGGCTCCGGGATGAAGAGCAACCATTTTTTCACCACTCTCCAACCCTTGAGTTGCCAGAAATTCTTCAACATACATTTCGCTTTTCTTTTGTATCGGCATAAATAAATCCGTACCCTGCGGCTTAAGCCCCAGGCTGCGCAGAACATCTAATGAATATTGGAGTTCGTGTTTTTTTCCCTCTTGTTTTCTGTGCTCGATTTTATCCGTAAGCAAAAAACTAAGATTTCTATCAAAGCCGACTCTCTTCTTTATCCCTGCTAAAGCACTTACCAAATGCATCCGGTTGGTAGGATGGAGTATTAAGGCCAAATCAAATCTTTTCCTTCTTAAACCCCAGGCAAATACTATACTCTTCCAAAGGCTATGCTGCGCCCCGTATTTATCATAAATAATTACCTCGTCTAAATAGGGATTGCCCAGTACTATATCGCGTGCATAGGGCCTGACCATTACGGCAATATAGCTCCGGGGGAAATTTTTTCTTAGGGCCTCGATCACCGGTGTAGATAAAAGGACATCCCCGATGCGGTCGGTGCGACAAATCAATATCCTTTTCACCCTTATCTCCCCTCGTATAATATGTTCGTTAGCCCGTTTAAATTCGAAGTACGCCCCGTTACAAATACCCAATCCTATTCTATTCACATTTGTAACGGGGCACGAAATACGAAATTCGAAACAAATTCGAAATTCAAATATTTAAATTTTCAAAACCAAAAGACTCTAATCTTTAAGCATTTGTTTTAGTCATTTGAATTTTGGTCATTTGAGAATTGTTTCGTATTTCGAAATTCGGATTTCGGATTTAATCATTGGCTATTGGTGATTTAACGTTCTCGTATTACCGCATTACTTATCCAATATCTCTTTACATGCTGCGAAAATTTCTTCCGCGCTGATTGATTTCATACACTCGCGCGTTCCTTTGGGGCACATCGATTGTTCACAGGGAGAGCAAGCTAAATCCTTGCAAATCACTCTGTCATCCGCACCACCTGGCGCATATTTCTTATGGTTGGTCGGTCCAAAAATGGCGACTACCGGCGTGTGCACTGCCCAAGCCAGATGCATCGGAGCAGAATCATTAGAAACGAGCAACCTGGATTTTGCTAAAATAAAGGCCAGTTCCCCGATAGTTGTTTTTCCGCAGATGTTAAACGGCGCAGGTCTAATCTGGCTAATGATTTCTTCCACAACAGGTGAGTCTTCCTCATCGCCTACCATAATAATCTGGGAGGTATATTCCTTAATCAAATACTTAATTAATTGCCTGTAGCCCTGTCTTTCCCAGGGCTTGGTCTTGTTGCGTGCCCCCGGTGCTATTACAACTACGGGCTGTTCGTCTTTTATCTGCCACTGATTAAACATCCGCTTAACATTGTTTTGCTCATCTTCGCTAAACTCTACAGATGGCTCACTTACGCCGTCTATATCCAGACCCAGGGATTTTAGTTTCCATAGATGCCTGTCCTTCATATGAGTTAATGATTTTGGAGCCCTGGCGAAGATTGAAGTATGATACCTTGCCCCTAAAAAGATGCTGAATAGCGTATGGCGCAAGTCAACCACTAAATCATATTTATCCTGTCTAAGCCTATGTATCAGCCTCAACCTGTTTAACCAGTGAGCTCTTTTATCATAAATAATCGCCTGATCAATCCGCTGGTCGTCCTTAAATACACAAAAGGCCCGCGAACCTACTAAAACTGCCAAATGTGCCCGGAGAAAATTTTTTCTCAAGGCCTGAATAACCGGGCTGGTTAAAATCACATCCCCGATATTGCTTAAGGTAATCACCAGGATTCTTTTGACTCTATCTTTGTCTATCCTCATTCTCAAAAAGGGGCCAGGCGCTTTTTTCTCAAAATGGGCAAAAGGGGCCAGGCGCTTTTTTCTCCGAGG
>CAZEQA010000079.1:0-7034 GCA_964514265.1 uncultured Planctomycetia bacterium
CCCTTACGGATAGGAGCAGGCTTATTCTGAAAAGATTTGCCAAACCGGAAGACAACACCTGGGGCTGGCTCTTGAAGGCATCCCAAGAGCTCGAAAAACACAAATTTAGATATGGAGCAGAAGGCGCCTATTTGAGGTACGGCGGTGTAGATATAAAATATGCAGACAATGCTTATTTTACGAGGCAACCCACAAATTCAACAGGAGCAAGACCCACTCGGCGGCATTCCGGCTTTGTTCAAGATACCTGGAACATTTTGTCCTCTCTTGATTTAGATATGGGTCTGCGTTACGACTATTACTACGCAGATGAAGCACGGGCCACAAATCCAGGCAAAGTTACTGAGCATGCTGTTGGTCCAAGGTTAGGAATTAGTTATCGGCCCTGGGAGGGAATAGAGGTAGAAGGCAATATTGCCCGGGCGCATAGATTTCCTACCTGTCCGGAATCTTATTGGTATTTTTCCGGTTCTCAGCCGGCAAATAGAAAGAGTCTCTCTCCGGAAGATGCTCTACAAATAGAGCTGGGGCTTCTCCAGCACTTTAAGGATAAAGCAAAGATTGGTGTAAGATGGTACTATTACGATGTAGATGATTACATTCGGACCATCTTTGGTTATCGCCCTAGCAGGGTAGTTTACAATATAGATGAGGTAACATTCTTAGGCACAGAACTCGAGGCAGAATATTCATTTTTAGAAGATATTTCTCTGTTTGCCAATTATACTTATCAGACCACAGAAAAGAAAGGCGATATATTGGATATGAGTTCAACCTTGACAGATAAACTTACTGAACTGCCAGAGCATAAAGCAAATACGGGCTTAAGATACCGGGCTAAAAATGGCGCGACAGCAGATTTGACCTTAAGATATATAGGCAAACGCAGTGTTCTCACAGGAAGTCTAGCTACAGCAGGCGCAGCAGACCTTGCGGATATGAAACGCTTTGCAACCGTTGCTTTTCAAGCAGCATATCCGATTTTAAAAAAAGACACCTTTACAGGTACTTTAAGATTGGGAATCGAAAATATGTTTGATAAAAGCTATGAAGAAATCCACGGCTTTCCTATGCCTGGAAGGACAATAATCGGGAGATTAGATATAGCCTTTTAAAGCGGAAGGTAAAGATTGAGTGAATAAAAGCGCAAGAATTGAGATATCTCCCATTGGATTTGTGCAAAATAGGTTCAATACGCCTCCAGAGAAATCAGAGCAGATACGCAGAGAGAAATCAAAGATTATACTGTTCCCCAAGTATGCCGAAGGCCTTTACCGGATAGAAGAACATGAGTACCTTGAAATTATATTTCATTTTGACCGCTCAGAAGGATACAGTCTTAAGTGCAAAACTCCTCATTGGGGAATCAAGGGCGTTTTTGCGTGTAGAAGCCCCCACCGGCCTTCTTCTTTGGGATTGACCAGGGTAAAGTTGGTGTCTGTTAACAAGAATGCGCTAATAGTCGAAGGCTTAGATGCACTCAATGGGACGCCTGTTTTAGATATAAAACCGTATATAAACCCCGTTAGGGATAATCCCGCCCTTTCGCCGAAAAGACGGGATGTTGTCAATGGGGTAACTCATTTGAAGCGCGGAAGGGAAGAAAACGATGACAAATAATCAGGAAAACCCGAGGAAGGAGATTAAGAGGTTACTTGCCGAAGACAGACTGGAAGAACTTCTTGAAAAAGCAGCTCAAATACACGGACATTATTGTTCCTATTTAGCGCTGGGGGTTAAGGCAACCTATGCAGCCTTTAAGGGCTTAAAGATAGGTGAGAGTTTGGGTATGGAGAGTATAATGGTAATTGCAGAATGTAATAATTGCTTTGTCGATGGTATTCAAGCGGTAAGTGGTTGCACCTTAGGTAATAACGCGTTGATCTATAAGGACTTAGGCAAGACAGCGGCTACTTTTATTAAGCGCAAAGAAAATGAAGGATTGCGTCTTGTGGTAAAATCTTCTGAGGAATGGATGAAAGATGTGAGTCTTGAGTCTTCTGAAGCAATGGCTTTGTTCGATAGGGCGCTTAAGAAAAGAGAGAACCTTAGTCCTGAAGAAGAACAGCGCATGAAAGAGCTCTGGAGGAAGATGTCTTTTCGAATTTTAAGAAAACCTGAAGACGAAATTTTCGAAATCAAGAGGGTAAAACCAGAGAGATTAGAATACGCTCCAATTTTTGAATCGATAAAATGTTATGTAATTGGTGAAGAAGTGAAGGAGACTCGTATAAGGATGAAAGAAAACAGGCCTGTTTGTATCTCTTGCGCTGATGATGACTACTGGATAGTTGCCGGAAGAGGGATACATCCCAACAAAATGAAAAATGTAAAATGAAAAATGCAAAATTACAGCTTGGTATTCTAATTCTATTCCTTTTTCTTGTGCAAGTTTTCCCTATTTGCTGTGGGAGGAAAGAATCGGCTGAAAAACCTATCCCGAAAACTGCCCAACAAACAGTAATAATCGATGCATTGGGAAGAAGGGTTACTATTCCGGATAAGGTTGAAAGGGTAGTTTCACCTTTTACAATGTATACCAGGATAATTGTAGCTGTTGGCGCAGGCGATAAATTGGTAGGGATATCTCATAGTTGTGTTTTACCTGAAGAAGAACATGCCTGCGCAGGTAAATTACTGGAGATTCCTGACGTAGGTCCTTTTGGCAGCAATGTGGAGTTAATTGCCTCCCTGAGACCCGATATAATCTTTGCCTCTGCTGAAAATGTTCGTACTCTGGAAGAGAAAACAGGCGCTACGGTTATATGCGTTTCTTTTTCGCAGGATACTAAAATGGAGGAGATGTTTTACAAACAGATTGGGATTATTGGAGTTGCGCTGCATAAGGAAAAAGAGGCAAAGGAGCTGGTATCATTTATTAAAGAAAAATTGGGTAAAGTAACCGATATTACCTCAAAGATACCTGAGAGCGAAAAACCAAAAGTATATTTTGCCTGGACCAGCTGGACCGGTGATATTACAAATACCGTGGTCAATTTTGATCCGATAGAACTAGCCGGAGGTATAAATTTAGCCAGACAGTGCCGTAATTTTCCTAAAGGCGAAAGAGGCATATTGGTTTCCAAGGAGCATATAATCAAGTGGAATCCCGATATAATATTTCTGTCGCGTTATAAATCAAATAAATGGGAAAGGGCGAAGAGAAACGGAAAGAAGACTCCCGTTACCATAGAAGATGTCTTGTCAAATCCTATTTTGCAGACTGTAAACGCAGTAAAAAATCGCCGCGTCTATTATACTACTGCCTTTTGTAATTGGTGGCCGCACCAGCGAGCCATCGCCCAAACTCTATATATGGCCAGGATTTTTCATCCAGATAAATTCAAAGGCCTGGATGTAGAAAAAGAAGGTAATGAGATTTTTAAAAGATTCTATGGAGACGACAATCTTTACATAGAACTGGCAAGGGATTTGGAGTTTTATAAAGGAGATTAATCGCATTGGAGAAGGTGGGAATAAAAGAAGAATATAAGAAGTTCCTCGGCAGGAAAATATCTTTTATCATATTTTTGGTTTTTTTAATATTCGTATTGGGCGGCACTGCCGTTGGAATCGGGCCGATGAAATTTTCCTTTTTGGAAGTATATACTACAATTTTGCATCAGGTTTTGCCAAAATTTTTTACTGCTTCTGAACTGGCGTCAATCATAATATTGAAAATAAGAATCCCCCGGGTTTTAATGGCACTCTTAGCAGGGTTTGGTTTGGCTACTGCCGGGGTCCAGATGCAGGCTATACTTAGGAACCCATTAGCAAGCCCTTTTACTCTGGGGATATCTGCCGGGGCTGCCTTGGGAGCGAGTCTGGCAATTATAATAGGTGTCAGTTTTGTTGGCGGAGAATATTTCTTAATAGGAAATGCGTTTTTGTTTTCTCTGATTCCGGCATTTGTAATCTTTGGGTTGTCCCGGATTAGGAAAGCTACCTCCGAAATGATGATATTGGTTGGTATCGCTATGGGATATATCTTTGCTGCTGCTTCGACTTTAATAAATTATTTTTCTCCAGCAGAAGATTTAAAGGCATTGTCAGTCTGGATGATGGGCAATCTGGGACGGGCTACTTGGAATGATATACTCCCCCTATGTGTAGTACTGGCGCTATCCATTGTTTTAATGTTTTGGAAAACGCGAGCGCTTAATGTAATGAATGCCGGGGACGAAACAGCTAAAAGTCTGGGGGTAAACGTTGAGAGAATTAGAATCTTTATAATGACAGTCGCCTCATTAATGACAGCTAGCATTGTTTGCTTTACGGGGATGATTGGATTTGTAGGATTGGTTGCCCCTCATATTACCCGGATGATTATCGGTGGAGATAACAGATTTTTAATCCCTGCTTCAGGACTCCTGGGAGCTGTTTTTCTGATAGCAGCTGATATGGTATCCGTTAAGATAATTGAACCGGCAATCCTCCCGGTCGGAGTTGTGACTGCATTTTTAGGAGGCCCGTTATTTTTGTATCTTATAGTAAGAAAGAAAAGAAGGGGGTACTGGTGAAACTGAAAATAAGAAATGTAGAATTTAAATATCCGAGTATCCCTGTGCTAAAGAATATATGCCTGGAGCTTGTTCCGGGAGAGATATTAACCATAGTTGGCAAGAATGCCGCAGGAAAATCTACTCTTATCAAATGTATAGATAGAATCCTAAAACCCCAGAGGGGAAGTATTCTTTTAGATGGAAAAGAAGTAAAAAAAATGGAAAGGAAAGATATAGCCAGAAAAATGGCTTATCTTTCCCAAGGGACAACGCACGCTTTTCCTGTTACTGTATTTGACGCTGTTCTTATGGGACGTTACCCTCACCCGGGCGGGTCTGGCAATGGAAAGGATGAAAGTTTGGTTTGGGAATTATTAAAAATGTTGAATCTCAAATCCCTTGCCCTAAGAGATTTTAAGGAGATTAGCGGTGGTCAGCAGCAAAAGGTGCTTATTGCCAGGGCGCTTGCGCAAGAAGCGGATGTGCTTCTTCTCGATGAACCAACAAGCGATCTCGATATAAGACATCAGCTTGAAGTAATGGAGATAATAAAAAAATTGGTTCGAGAAAAGAATAAATCAGCAATAATAGCCATCCATGATTTGAATTTGGCATCCAGATATGCTGAACGGGTAATTATGTTAGACAAAGGTGTAATATTTGCTGCTGGTAGTCCTTCTTCAGTATTTACCCCTGAAAATATAACACAGGTATATGGGGTGCAGGTTCTGGTTAATGAAAATGAGGGTAAACCGCATATTATCCCAATAAGGCCCATTGATTTCCTTGACGCTAAAGAAACAGAAGAATTTGACTTGGATTTCTCAGAAAGTAAGACAAAGGAGGGTTTAAATTAATGTTTAACTTTTTCCTAAAAGGCGGCCCTTTGATCTGGCCGATTCTGGTGTGTTCGATAATTTCAATTACTATTATTTTAGAACGGCTTTATCATTTTTATCGAGCAAGAACGAGAGTCCCTAATATTCTTTCAAGGATAGAGAGCCTTTTACAAGATGCAAGGGCAGATGAAGCATTAAAGTTATGCGAGAGTACCTCTGGCCCAATTGCCCATATCTTGGCTATAGGGATTCACATCCGTAAAAGAAGTATAGAGGAAAAAGAAAAGCTGATTGCCAGAGCCGGTTCAAAAATAATACGTCAATTTGATAGAAACTTAGGAGGACTTGCGATTATTGGCAACATAACTCCTTTATTAGGGTTATTAGGAACAGTAACGGGTATGATTAAGGCCTTTATAAAAATACAGGAATTAGGTGGAAGAGTAGATGCATCTGTATTAGCCGGCGGCATTTGGGAAGCGCTTATTACTACCGCAGCAGGTTTATCTGTAGCCATACCCACTCTGGTTGCCTACCACTATTTCGAAGGAAGAGTGGATAATATAGCCAGTCAGATGAAAGATGTAGCAACGGAGCTCATAGAATTGCAATAAGCAAAAGGTAAAATGATGGAATTAGAAGGAAGAAAAAAAGTCAGTATCCAGCTTAACATTACTCCATTGATAGATGTTGTCTTTTTGCTTTTAATCTTCTTTATGCTCTCATCTCATTTTGTTCATCACTCAGGTATAAAGATTACCTTGCCCCAAACTTTTACAGCAAAGCTGCATCCGGAAGAGGACATCATTATCTCCATCACCAAGGATAATAGTGTGTATCTGAACGAGGAAGAAGTTACGCTGAATAATCTTTTAGATAAGTTAAGGATGAAGCTAGCAGAAGCTAAGAAGAAAACAGTTATTATCAAGGCCGATGAAAAAATAGATTTAGGCCTAGCCGTTAAGGTTATGGATATGGCCAAACAGGCAGAAGCGGAAGGACTGGTAATTTCAACTAAGATGGAAAAAGATGTTAGATGATAGAGTAATTAAAACTGCATTTTTGATTTCTTTTATAGGACATTGCCTATTTTTAGGTATGCCAGGAATTAATATGAATTCATCTATTCGAGATAACCCAGAGGATATCGTAGTTAGAATAGAGATAGAAAAACCTCCACTTTTGCCTAAGATAGATGTGATGGGAGAAGAGAAGAAACTGAAGGAGGTTGTTGAACAGCCAAAGCCACTCAAACCGCAACCTGAACCTCGGCCTGAAGAAGTAGTGATGCAGGAGCCTCTTAAAGAACCGATTGAAGAAAAAGTTGAAGTAATTGACCCTGCCCAGGAAACAATGCTTCGCTATCAAGATATGATTAAGCAAAGGATTGAGAAAGTAAGAAGGTATCCGGCTTTCGCAAAAAGGCAGGGGATAGAAGGAGCGGTTCATTTAAACTTTCAGGTTTTGTCCAATGGTTTAAGTAAAGATATCAAGATTATTTTCTCCTCTGGCTCCAACGTCCTGGATAAAGAAGCAGTTGCTACCATCCAAAGAGCCAATCCTTTCCCACCCATTCCCCCCAAAATAAATCAAAATTTTGTGTCTATAGAACTTAGTATCGCCTTTGTTTTAGATTAAAAATTTAACTCTAGCCTAAGACTCCAGCCCAAGACATCAAAGCCTAAAGCCTTAG
>CAZEQA010000080.1:0-7016 GCA_964514265.1 uncultured Planctomycetia bacterium
TTCCTTGCCCTCTTCAACCAAGGACAACACCACCGACTTTGTATAGAGCTGATAATCCTGTACAAAATGCGCATTGCCTTTTTCTTCAACATTAACTACCTTAATAACAAGCTGTCCTGAGTCTAATTGATCCTTGAAATTGTTATTTAACGCTTCTTTTGTATATCGTTCGATTGCCCAACACGAAGAACAGCGAAAGTTCCCGTGGAAATAATACGCTATGACCTTACTGTTTGATGTATTATCAGCGGCGAAAGAGATAGCCGTACTCGCGCTAAGCAGAATAACAGCCAGAAGAATTGGAATTATTCTCTTCAACTTTACCTCCTCCTGTTTTGAGATAATCTTTTTAATTTCATCTTTACTTAAAATTTTCCCCGCTGATTTAACTTCGCCATCAATCACCAGGGCTGGTGTTGTCATAACTGCGTATTCGGTTATCTTTGTCAAATCTTCCACTTTGACAATCTTTGCTTCCTTGCCTGTATCTTTCAAAGCCGCCTGTACATTTTCATAAAGCATCTTACATTTTGGACACCCCATGCCTAAAATTTCGATTTTCATTGCACGCCTCCCATTATTGCGCCGAAGATAATTCCACTGATTGTCGCCATAATAACAACGATACTTACATAAACAACTGTTTTCTTTGTTCCGATAACGCCACGGATAACCAACATATTGGGCAAACTGAGCGCAGGACCAGCTAATAAAAGCGCCAGAGCAGGCCCTTTGCCCATACCCGCACCGATAAGGCCTTGTAAAATCGGCACCTCGGTCAGGGTTGCAAAATACATAAACGCCCCCACAATTGAAGCGAAAAAGTTAGCTAAAAATGAATTTCCTCCTACAGCTTTTGCTATAATCCATGAAGGAATCAAACCCTCATGCCCGGGCCGTCCCAAAAGAAGTCCCGCTACAACCACGCCTGCTAATAATAAAGGCATGATTTGTTTAGTAAACCCCCAGGAAGCGCTTGTCCAATCTTTTAATTCCTGTTTCTTAAACCATGCTACGAACATTGAGATTAAAGAAACAAGAAATACCGCGGTTATTACCCACTTGAGGTTGAATATTATCACCCAAAGCCCGGTATCGCCATCTTGAGGTTTTCCCCAGTTAGCGAAAACTAAAATGCCAACCATCGAAATAAAATAAACTGCATTTTTCCATAATGGCCGCGCTTCTTCTGCTTCTTGTAACTGAAGATCGCCATTTGCTCCTCGATTCCTCTCTTCCTTTATGAATATAAGATGCATCAGAAGGCCCACTATAATACTAAAGACAATAGCTCCTATAGCCCTGGCTAAGCCTAGCTGCCATCCCAAAATACGCGCGGTCATAATAATGGCAAGGACATTAATTGCCGGCCCTGAATAAAGAAATGCAATTGCAGGGCCTAAACCAGCACCCCTTTTATATATACCGGCAAAAAGAGGCAAAACCGTACATGAGCATACTGCAAGAATCGTTCCAGAAACAGAAGCAACGCTATAAGAAAGGAATTTGTTTGCTTTTGCACCAAAATATTTCATGACAGAAGCCTGGCTAACAAAGACTGAGATTGCGCCAGCTATAAAGAATGCCGGCACAAGGCAAAGAAGCACGTGTTCCCGGGCATACCATTTCACTAATGCCAATGATTCAAAAACTGGCCCTCTAAAAGGCAGAAGTTCAACAGGCAAATAGTAGCACGCAAAAAAGCCAAGTAATATTAAAAAGAAACTACGCTTCTCCTTCATTTCCTTTTCCTTCCTGAAATCCTGCAGCATCCGCCTTCAATCCTTATGGCTTTGATATTTACCAATGCATCACCAATCTTCCTGTGGGCAGAAGATATAATTCTTGAAAAGGTTGGTCTTGAAATCTTCATTCTTCTTGCTGCCTCTTCTTGCTTTAGATCTTCCACATCAGCAAGCCTTACTGCCTCAAACTCGTCAAGTGCCAGAAATACGCCTTCCAATTTGGATAAAGGCTTGCATTTCGGCCTAAAGCATCTTTCTCCTGGCTCACATTTAACCCATCTTATCTTTTTTGGTCTCATAAGCTAACTCTTTCATTATGAACGTATGTTCATAATATACTATTTAAAACTTTCTGTCAAGCCAAAATATCTTTAAAGAATCCTTATATCAGACTAAATGTGAAAAAATGCTATGATTTTAGGACGGATTTTAACTGGGCAAGATTGATTTTGGAAATTTGGCGGGGTTTAAAATCGTAACGTTACCCTATCCCCAAGGTAATGAGCTATAACCATAACTATCACAGCTATCATCTAATCCTGCTCAAGTAAGGCACAAAAGTCGTATAATACTGCACCCATCGGCCATCCGAAAGTCCGGATATAGACTTTTTTCATAACTTTCTCGATTCTAACCTGACAAATCTAACCAGGTTAGAAATTATTTAGATTCAGCTTAAAGCTTACGGATTTTTCTTTAACCGTGCTTCTAACTCTCTTATCTTCTCACGGAGCTCATCTGTCTTTTTGCGTTCGGTGATGTCTTTAATGGTAAGTATGATTAACTTCGTGCGATTGGCCTCCAGATAAATCCGGCAGGCATTCAGGAGCATTATTCGCTTGCCGATATCAGGAAAATCATGCTCAACCTCAAAATTATCAAAGCTTGTGGTCTTGGGAAGGATATCCTCCAGCAACTCTCGCAGTTTCGGGATATCCCATTGGCGATTTCCTAAGTTATAGATGAGCTCTCCCTCGGTCTTTCCAGGTTTTACCTTGAAGGCCTGATAGAAGGAACGATTGGCCAAGGCTACAGTTAAATCCTCATACAGAATTATTAAGGGTTCACGCACGGTATTTATGATACCCTTGGTGTATTCAAGGGCATCTTGAATTTCCAGCTCTTTCATTTTCTTTTTATTTTCCATGGCTTCGCCTCCACTTATTAGTAAAGGAAAGGGACTGTGAAATAAGTATATTTGCAGTCTATTATTTTTTTAAGCACTCTTTGCCTTTCTTTGATATACCAACAAATTCTACACTGTGTTTTTTGTGCGTCAATATCTTCCATCTTGATTTTTTGTTTTTAGGACGAGCCATTTCTTCCTCCTTTTGCCATAATTATACCACCTTCATTACAATGTAGTAAGCAATTAAAAACCTCCGTAATATATTATACTGTTTGTTTAACTTTTAGGTGCTCTTTGGCCTTTTGTAATCTTTCAAGAAACGTATCTTTTTTAAACTGCGAAGCCCACTGTTTCATAATAATCCATCCACCAAAACGAATCAGGTTATTGCGCCAAGGTCTATACCATTTTCTCCATCCTAATCTAATATTATGCAAAAAGAAAACTAGAGCAGGAAAAGAAAAAATATGCAACCCTAACATAAACATATATTTAAATTGGTAAAATCTGCTCATAATCTTTCTGCTAGAAAACTGTACTTCTTCGGCAGTCATGGGTGCGTCCGGTTCAAAAAGGGGAAAGTTTCCGTCATAATATTCCCAGCCAATATCCTGAACCGGGTAAAGCCTGTTTTGGATTGCAAGCCTACGTCTTAATTCTGTCCCGGGGAGAGGACCCGGCAACAAAATTTGTATTGTGTCAATTTTAGCCTTCCTGATGAATTGCCTAAAACGCTTCACGCGTTCCTTTGCCGACATCTTAAAATGGGAACCTTCTTTTAATGGATAACCAAAGATAAACATGCCATGCACCAGAAATCCAAATTTATGAAATATCTTTGTAAAAGCTACCATATCTTCAGGATTAATATGTTTGTTCATAGCCTTTAGCTCTTCGTCGATAGGCGATTCAAAACCTATAGCTACTGTGTTAATACCTACCTGGCGCATGGCAGAGAGAAGTTCAGGGTCTTTGGCTTTATCCAGGCGTATCTGAACGGTTATGTCCAGCCTTCTACCTATGCTTTTCTGATAGTCTCTTAACATCTTACAAAATCGGATAGTCTCGTCTCGTTGCTGCCCAAAAAGGTCATCAACGATAAAAAAATGCCTGGCATCCTTTGTCTCTAAAAGATTGCTTATACTCTCAAGTAATCGTTCAGGGGAAGCGAATCTGGGCTTACCTTTAACGGTGCAGAACTCGCAATCCATACCGCATCCTCGTATCCTCTCAACAGGATACATTTTAATCTTAGCATAACGCACTAATGAGAAATCCGGTAAAGGCAATTTGTCAAAATCAGTCAGAGGCACTCTATTGGGAGTATGAATAACCTTTCCATTGTTTAGATAGGCAATACCTTTAATTTCACTGGCATCTTGTTCTCCTTCTATGGCTCGCAGGAGCTCTTTAATAGTCTCTTCTCCTTCACCGATAACCACATAGTCAATGCAAGAATTCAAAGCCTCGGATATATTATCTTCAATAAAATGTTGCCCCCCGGCGATAGTCACGATCCCTTTATCTTTATAAAGATGAGCTAATTCGTAGAGCCTGGGTATGGTGCTTGTCAGTCCTCCATAAAATCCAACAACATCTGCAGGCCTGAGCCGTTGTAAAAATTCATGGTCAGCTCCAACCGAATCGCTTCTGGGACCGTATCTGCGAAGATTATTCTCATCGATAACTTCAACATCCCAACCTTGCATTTCATTCGCAGCGCTTGCAACACATACCGGCCCCAACGCCGTAGTCCGCTTAGCGACATGAGAATAGATATTAAACGCTGGATAGGCTGGAATTACAACTCTAAATCTATGCCTTTTTTTCGATGTATTTAACATATTTAATAAAATTTTTTGTCGGCTTATTTTTAAGAATGCAGTAACTCACTCCAGCCTAATCAACGCCTCCGCTATCCTTGCCATAGTCCCCCTATAGCGCAACCATCGGGCAACCAAAGGTACGGATGTAGATTCTTTTGGGCATATTTAAATTTGAAGTTATCCACAACCCTGGGGTGGTTTAAACCTCCTCTACTTATTACTAATAAATGTGCGCTTGAGGGAATCTCCTAACCTGCCTCTCTGGATCTCTCTGGCGAAAACGCTCTTTAATACAAGAGGCGCTGTAAATATAAATGATACTATCTCTCTGAAGTTAAAGACCTTGACCGTAACAAAGCATTTTTTTATCATCGCCACGTATCTATACGACGTATAGAAAGAAAATTTTATCCCCCTGCCGATTTTTTTCAAGGCATCATAGCTATAGGTATCGGAATAAAGAACATCATTAACAGCAATGTGATAACCGGGCGTTTTATCTACAAGCTCTCTAAGCGGAGAAAACTTTTCGATTCTCAACTTCAAGAAAGTAATAGAATCAACTCCAATCTCCTTTGCAAACTGCGCTATATAGAGCATCTCTTCCTCGGTCTCAGTAATATTGCCGTAAATAAAGTAACCGTGGTAATAAAGAGGGTATTTTTTAAATACTCTAAAATACTTCCTTACAGTAGCCGAATCAAACCCTTTATTAAGCTGAGTCAATATGCGGTCGTGAGGGGATTCGATACCGATCAATAGCGTTTTAAAACCCGCTTTAACCATCTTCTCCAGCAGCTTAGGATATCGGGCTACTTCGATACGACTTTGAGCCATAAACCGCTTTTTTATCTTTCGCTCAATTATTAAATCGCAAATCTCCTCCAGCCTTTTTGGGTCAACGGAGATGTTTTCGTCGCTAAACATTATAAACTTTGCTTCTATTGCCTCTATTTCGTCTACAACAGACTCAATACTACGCGCTGAATAATCCCTCTTTTGACCCAAAGGGTTCAATTTGAATGTGCAAAATTTACAGTTATAAGGACATCCCCGGGCGCTCAACACAGTGTCGAAAGTCAAATTTGCCACGTTAGCACCATTTAAGGTAAGCCGGTATACATTTCGTCTTAAAGAGCGGTCCGGAGAGGGTATAGTATCTACTTCCGGTAACGGCCGGTGTTTGTTGTGAATGATTTTGCCATTTTCCCTATAAGAAATACCTAAGATATTCTCCAACGGTTCTTTTTTGAGTATTTCTTTTATCGTTTGCTCCCCCTCACCCCTTACAATAATCTTTATTTTAGGACAAGCTCCGAATAGCTCTTCAGCTTTTTTTGTGGCTGTATAGCCGCCTAAGACCAGAGGTATACTATCGGGCATCTGGTTTAGGAGCTGGCAGATCTCCTTAATCTGGCGGTCCCAAGCAATTCCAACGCATATAATATCTATCTCCTTACGTATGAAATCCAATAAATTATTGCTGTTGGATAAATCCTTCTCATATCTTAAATCAAGAAGGGTTACTTTATCCACATAACCTTTAGCGCTGGTAGCTACATACTCAAGGCCTGTAGGCGGAAAGAGCATCATCGCACTGGTTGCGCTACTTTCGATATATGGATTTAGGAATAACGCGTGATTGTATTTTGGTTTATTTGTCATTTTCACTTATCAATACTGCAGCAGCAGCCTTGCCTGTAGGGTCTTCTTTTTTCACAAAAAGACCGTCTGATTTTCTAAAATAATAAAAACGCCTGTAAAAACCCCTCTTCAATCGCTGTTGCCGAATAATAAACCTTTACAGTGTCGATCTCTTTGTCATCAATTGGGATAATCATTTCTTTAACAAACGGATTTTGTTCTGCTTCTTTTTTTACATAAATTTCGCCGGGGCACAAAAAATAAATGTCATTTCTGTGACCAACAGCAAAAAAGGCGATTTTTCATAATAGACCCTCCTTAAAAGGAATAGGAGAGTCTATCCCTGTGGATAAAGAGGAATTATGAAAGTCTACCCTTTAGGGTTAGACCGACAGCCGGGACATTCGCCGTTCCAACAATAGAGACACAGTTTCTCCCGGGGTAGTCCTATGGCCTTTACCATATCATCTACGGTCTGATATCTAAGGGTAGTCACCTCCAGGTCCCTGGCAATCCACTCCACCATCTTTTTGTATCCCTCAGAATTATGGTCAATGTATTTTGCTACATCCGCCAAATCGTGTCCCTCCAGGCTGTGAATGGCCCGGCGGGCAGCCAGTTCACTGACACTACGCGTAGATAGACTAAACTTGCAGGGAAACATCAGTGGAG
>CAZEQA010000081.1:0-6980 GCA_964514265.1 uncultured Planctomycetia bacterium
GCCCTTTTTCAGTCCTTCTTTAAAAAGGGCGTTGGCCAGTTTATTAACTTTAGTTACTGCCTCTTCATAGCTTATAGGTTGGTCTCTAAATATAATAAATGGTTTTTGAGGGAAGTTTCTAGCTACACCTTGAAATCTTTTGGCAATATCCATAATTTTTGCTCCTTACTTTTGTGCTCATAATATTATAGAAAAATTTTACTATTTAAATTTTCTTATATTATACAATATAAAATTCAGTTGTCAATAATTTTCTCAATAAAAAACCCTAAGGATTATTCTCCTTAGGGTTGGAACAATTCTAAAATTACAGATTTATTAAGTTAACTCAAAAATGGCTTAAGAATTTCCCTTTGCCTGTGGCAACGACTACTCCATCTTCTCTTGCAATGGTTGCCAGGCTATATTTTATCCTGCGATTGCTACCAATCAATTGTGCCTTAATGAACAATTTCTCATTAATGCGTGCTGGTTTCCTAAAACGCACTTCAATAGAGGCAGTAGCAGCATCCACGCCTAAAACTCCATTAATCAAGGTAGCCATTGCTTCATCTAAAAGAGCGCAAATAAGCCCTCCGTGAAGTAGATCTCGGGCACCTCGATGATTCTCATTAGGTATAAATTCGCCTCTTATTTCGCCATCTTCAATCACAAAGTTTGCTTGTAATCCCTGAGGGTTACCCTGACCACAAACAAAGCAACCATCGATATGTTTTAATGCCATTTTATTTATCGAGTTTGAAGTTTTTAATCAAATTCTGAGTGAATTTAATGTCCGCTTTTGTCAGTTCAATTTGATGTTCGATAATGGCAAGAAGATGATATGGCTCTCCCTCTTGCTTTAGGCTAGTTTTTCTTTCTTCGAGCCAGCCCATTATCCTCATCATCCCTCGAAGCCTTGAGCGCAGGCGGCTTTGGGCAATGCCTGATTTTACCAAAGGTAAGAAATATAGAGAAAGGTCAATATTAAAGGAAGGTCTTTGAAAGCTAAGGAAATTATCGTTCAATAATTTCTCAAAGGTCTTTTTGCCTTTTTCGGTTATTTTATAGATAAATTTCTCTGGTCTTTTTCCTCTGCGCCCCAGTCGCTTAGTAACCAGGCCTTTTTTCTCCAGTCCTCTTAAAGGATAATAAATGGATCTGGAGTCAACATTGGTGAAATTACTAAGCACCTGAATAATTGACTTCTTTATTTCATATCCGTGTTTGGGGCCTTCTCTCAACAGCCCCAGAAGAACCAGGTCCTGCATCATAGCAAAAAAATTATAGCACAATTTTCGCGTAGCTGCAAGACAAAAAATCCGTCTCCCTCCTGAAGAGAAAGACGGATTTTCTGCTACCGGGAAAGACCAAAGGTCTTTTTGCCGTTATTCAAATACATACTTGGGTTTCATTGCTGGCTTATCATATGGAGGCAAGAAAAAGGTAGCTGTATCATAGACACCCAAGCCGGTTCTTGCCACGCCCATACCTACGCCTTTAAGCTGTCCCCAAGTAAGGCCAATGGCGGCATTCTCTTCCTTTGAGGTCTCCACTATTTGTTTAGGATATTCGCACCAGCCCGTGGCACCGTTAATCAGACCTCTACCTAATTTATCAAAACAGTTCTCGGCAAAGCAGGGAGCTGCCATCAAAAGAATCATCCCCAACACAACTATTACGCCTACAAAGTTCTTCATCGTTTTTCACCCCCCTCACTTCCATTTTTCAATGCCTAAAAAAAACCTATTCCGCATGGAATAGGGTTAAGATTATGGGTTCGGCAACCCAGCTACCTTACTCGCTGCGGAGCTTAGGCCTGTAGTTTTGCTGTCCCACCCTTTCGGGCGGTTTGCCTTTTTCGCCTGCTATTCAGTTTTCTATAAAGGAAGTATATCACATAACCGGGTAAAAAGCAAGGGGGGTCCTTTTTGGTTTAGACCTTTCGTTAAGACCCCTCCTTAAAAGGAATTAGGAGGGTCTATCCCTGTGGATAAAAAGGAATTACGAAAGTCTATCCTTTAGGATTAAGTGAAACCGTGCTCCGCGAGGAAGGAGGAGGTAATATTTGAAGCAGGATATTGCCTACTTTGGGATAGAAACCTATCTATATATTTGGCCAGGATATCGCCTTCAATATTGACTATATCGCCTTCTTTTTTAAGTCCAAGTGTAGTATTGTCCAGGGTATAGGGTATAAGATTAATACTGAATATCCCGGCCTTTAAATCGGATACTGTTAAACTCACCCCATCTAAAGCCACTGAGCCTTTTAAGGCTATATAACGCAAAATCTGCTCAACTGTAGACTCTACTATCAATACTATATCGCTACCCCTGCTCTGTCTTTTACTAATTATTCCTGTCCCATCAATATGTCCACTGACAAGATGTCCATCGAAGCGGGCATCAACTTTCAAGGCCCTTTCTAAATTGACCCTATCGCCACCTTTTAAAAGACCCAGGTTTGTACACCTGATAGTCTCCTGCATTACTTCAAACTCGAGCAAATCTCTTTCCACTTTGACAGCAGTTAGACAAGCGCCATTGACACAAATACTCTGTCCGGGTTGGGTATCCAACGCTATCCTGGCAGCCAAAATTTGCAATTTAAAAATAGCGCCTTTTTTATCTAGAGATTTAACCGCGCCTAACTCCTCGATGATTCCTGAAAACATTTTAATGAACACTGGACTTATGGAACACGCAGTGGACATAAGTCCATCTCCTTTTAGATATCCTACATTACTATGTGTAAATTAAACCCTTGACATCTTTGATGCCAAGGGTCTTCCCTCTATAACCAATTCCGAACCAATCTTTTTAAATTTGATATCTTCTAATCTTGCGCACTCTTTTATTTTCATTGCCCCTTCTCCCTCTACTGCTGTAGGTGCATCACGCCCACCAATAATTTTAGAGGAGACAATAATAATCATTCTGTCGACTAATCTCTTTTCCAGGGCAGAGGCAATAATCTCACCGCCGCCTTCAATCAAGACATGGGCAATCCCTTGTCTGGCTAATTCCTTGAACAAATCTTGGAGATCCACTCTATTTTCTTTCTCTTTTGTGATAATTAGCTGGGCTCTTTTCTTAAAAGATGCGACTTTTTTAAGGGGTGCAAGAGGTGTAGTGGCAATAATCACCGGTGCAGGTGAATGTGGAGAAAATATTTTCAAATTGGGTAGCAGCCTTAACTGGCTATCCAAAATAACCTTCTTCGGCTGCTTTTTATACAGACGGCCCAAATATCGGCAGCTCAACAAAGGGTTGTCTTTTAAGACAGTATTTATCCCTACCAAAATCGCATCTACCTGGCGACGCAATTTATGCGAAAACTTGCGGCTGGCTCTTGAACTTATCCACCGGGAATCTCCGCTGGCAGTAGCAATCTTTCCATCCAGGCTCTGGGCAATCTTCACGGTAACAAAAGGTAGCTGTTTTGTAACATATTTAATAAATACCTGATTGATGGCCTTGGCCTCTTCTTCCAAAACTCCGGAAACAACCTTTATTCCGTATTGGCGCAAAAGTTGTGCTCCTTTGCCATTATTTAAGGGGTTGGGGTCGCGCATCGCAAAGACGACTTCTTTTATTCCACAGGCCTTGATGTTATCCACACAAGGCGGGGTCTGGCCAAAATGGCAACAGGGTTCCAGGTTAACATAAAGAGTTGCACCACAGGCACCCGGGCCGGCTCTTTTCAAGGCCATAACCTCTGCGTGGGGTAAACCTGCCGCTCTATGGTATCCCCGTCCAAGGACTTTTCCCTCATTTACCACCACCGCCCCTACCAAGGGGTTAGGATTGGTCAGTCCTGTGGCTTTCTGGGCCAATTTTAAGGCCAGACGCATAAATTTTTCATGATTAACGTTGCTTCTGCTCACTTTTTACAAGCTCCGCTTCCTTCTTAAGCACCTCTACTAACTCATAGGGGATTTTAGTCTTACCCATTAAGGCCTTATCTTTTTCCAGGCCGTGACAGTCAGAACCTCCAGTAATTAAAAGCCCATATTTCTTTGCTAAATTTTGATAGTGTTCGGTTGTGGCTCTGTCGTGCTCAGGATAATAGACCTCGATTCCCCTTAAACCTATCTGCACAAATCCAGGAATGAGCTCATCATTACCAATGGTATAAGGGTGGGCTAACACTGCCACTCCCCCGACTTTATAAATCATATTTATGACCTGGGCAGGACTAAGCTTAAACTTTTTGACATAACAGGGTCGGTCATTGCCGATATACTTATTAAAGGCCTCCTGAATAGAATAGACAAAACCCTGGCCTTTTAACATCCGGGCAATGTGCAGCCTGCCAATGGCTCCGGGCGTAGCCTGGCGTAATAGTTCATCCGGAGCTAAATCGATACCATGGGCCTTTAACTTTTCGATAATAGCCAAAGCACGTTTTCTTCGTACATCACAGATTTGTTTAAGTCGATTTTGAAACCACCCTTGCTGCCAATCAATAAAATAACCCAAGATGTGGATTTCGCAATCATCTATTTCGGCAGTAAGCTCTACTCCCGGGATAACCTCAAGGTTAAATTTCTCGGACTCTTTTATGGCCGGCGCGCATCCCTTGACTTCATCGTGGTCAGTGATAGCAATACAGGCAAGACCCTTTTCTCGGGCTTCCCCAACTACGCGTTCCGGCGTAAAGGTCCCGTCAGAAAAATTGGTATGAATATGCAGGTCTGCGTATTTCTTCAATGTTTCTCTACTTTAGTTTTATGGATTTTATCCAAGATACCGTTAACAAATTTACTGGAATCTACATCACCATATTTTTTTGCCAGCTCTACTGCCTCGTTTATGGAGACCTTGCGAGGAATATCTTCTAAGAAAAGTAACTCAAAGGTGGCCAGGCGTAAAATATTCCTGTCAATTACTGCCATCCTCTTTAGCTGCCAATTTTGGGCATAGCTGCTAATTACACTATCAATTTGGGGTAGATTGGCCAGTGTGCCTTGAATGATTTGTGTAGTAAATTGCCTTATGAGCTTCCTCGTGCGGTGTTCTTGCCAAAAACTTTCTAAGGCACAGGAAAAATCTTCCTTAGTTATATCTATTTGATAAAGGAACTTTAAAGCCAGAATTCTGGCTTTGCTACGCCTACGCATCTTTCTTCCTTTTTGGCCTTAGACCTTTCGTTAAGACCCCTCCTTTAGACCCATCCTTAAAAAGGAATAGGATGGTCTACCCTTTAGGGTTAGACCCTTCGTTTAAAAGGAATTACGAAGGTCTATCCTTTAGGATTAAAGGAATTAGGAGGGTCTATCCCTGTGGATAAAAAGGAAGGGTCTAACAATTGGGATGAAACCTGCCCATAAGGCCAAGGTTATATCCTGTCTAAAAGATTTGCCATCTCAATGGCACTAAGAGCTGCATCTTTGCCTTTATTGCCTTGCTTTGTGCCGGCACGCTCAATGGCCTGCTCGATATTATCTGCAGTAATGATCCCAAAAGCAGTAGGTTTGCCTGTAGCCAGATTTACCGCAGCTATACCTTTAGCAGTCTCACTGGCAATATAGTCAAAATGGGGAGTTCCCCCTCTAATGATTGTGCCCAGGCAAATCAAGGCATCATATTTTTTACTTTTGGCCATACGCTTGGCCACCAAAGTAATCTCAAAAGCACCGGGCACCCAGACAACTTCTAAGTCGGCCTCTTTTGCGCCGTGCCGGATAAGCGTATCTACCGCTGCCTCTAATAGCCGCTTGCTGATAAAGTCATTGAAGCGAGAAACAACCAAGCCAAACTTTTTGCCCTTAGCAATCAATTGGCCCTCAATTGTCTTCACCATTTTTTCCTCCTTTAAATGAGGCCATAACTTATGGAACGAAGTGAACATAAGTTATATGGCCGAATTTATCCCGAGGCTGCAAAGCAGCCGAGGGATCTACTTTTCTCCCCTACACCCGTCTTAATATATGCCCCAATTTATTCTTTTTTGTTCTCAAATAATCAATATTTAAAGAGTGCGGTTCTATTTCTAACGGAAGACACTGCGTAACCTTGAGGCCGTATCCTTCTAAACCGACAATCTTCTTGGGATTATTAGTCAGAAGTCTGATATTCTTTAATCCCAAGTCAACTAATATTTGCGCTCCAATACCGTAGTCGCGTAAATCTGCGGCGAAACCCAGAGCGTGATTGGCCTCGACAGTATCCAATCCTTGTTCCTGTAAGGCATAGGCCCGGATTTTATTAACCAGGCCGATGCCTCTTCCTTCTTGGCGCATATATAAAAATACGCCTCTTTTTTCTTTCTGAATCAATTCCATCGCCTTATGCAGTTGCTTTCCGCAGTCGCAGCGTTGAGAGCCAAAGACATCACCAGTAAGACATTGCGAATGGACGCGCACCAAGGTAGGGTCGCTGCTTTTAATATTGCCTAATACCAGGGCCAGATGATGCAGCTTATCTACCTGTGACTCATAGACTATAAGTTTAAATGTTCCATATTCTGTAGGTAAAGTTGCGGTCTCGATTTTCCTAATCAGGAAGGTCTTTTTCCTCCTATATTCAATCAAATTACAGACAGTGCAAATCTTAAGATGATGAATTTGGGCAAATCTTAATAACTCAGCTGTCCTGGCCATTGTTCCGTCTTCATTCATAATCTCACAGATTACACCGGCCGGATAAAGTCGGGCTAGCTTCATCAAATCCACGCAGGCCTCAGTGTGCCCGGCCCGTGCAAGAACTCCGCCTTTTTGCGCGCGTAAAGGAAAAATATGCCCGGGTTTGACTAAATCATCGGGTTTGGTTTTTGGGTCGATAAGGGCCTTGATTGTCTTCGCTCTATCCGCAGCAGAGATACCAGTGGTAACACCCTCTTTTGCGTCCACTGACATTGCCCAGGCAGTCTTAAAGTGATCTTTCATTTCATCGGCCATAGGGTAAAGCCCCAATTTATCCAACCTTTCACCTTCCATAGGCATGCAAATCAGTCCCCGGCCGTGCTTGGCCATAAAGTTTACGGCTTGCGGCGT
>CAZEQA010000082.1:0-2138 GCA_964514265.1 uncultured Planctomycetia bacterium
CCCTTAGATTATTCAGGCGGTATAAATCAAGGTGAAAGAGAGGAATCTTGCCGCTATATTCTTTAATTAACACAAAAGAGGGGCTGGAGACTCTTTCTCTTCCCTTAACTTTTAATCCAGAGGCTATGCCTTTAACCAGGGTGGTTTTTCCTGAGCCCAAGTCGCCGATCAGACCCAGAACATCACCTGCTCTTAAATGTTTGCCTAACTGCTGGCCCAGTCTTACTGTCTCTTGCGCGGAATTGGTAACAACTTTCATTTTAATGAGCACTGGACTTATGGAACACGAAGTGTGACATAAGTCCATCTCCTTTAGTTTTGCTACTTCAGTTTGTGCGAATTAACCCCACGCCCAGTTGCTTCGAAGAAACTCTACGAAGTATCTGGGTGTGGGGTAAGTTCGGACATATAAGTTATGTCGCACAGCGTAAAATATGGCTCCATAACTTATGTCCTCACTTAAAAATGCTGAAACCCTCTTTGTTTTAAAGAAGCGGCCTTTGCTTTTTTATCAATTATAGTCAGTCCCTTTTTTCGCTCGACAATCTTACCTATGCAGGTAATAGGAAACTGGCCTTGCTTATAAAATCTGCGAGCAGAATTTAAAGACACGGTAAACAAGAGTTCAAAGTCTTCGCCTTCATACAGGGCGCTCTTCAGAGACGCACCCCGGGAAACAGGGATTAACTGCTCAAAGACAACTGCGCCTACTTTACTTGCTTGAGCTATCTGGTGTAAATCCGAGGCAAGCCCATCGGATATGTCAATCAAGGCCGTTGGTCTAAACTTCTTAATAATTTCCTGCGCCTCTTTAACCCGGGGAATAAAATTAAATTGCCTCAATCTTCTCGTGCCGCCAAGGCTGCCGGTCACAAAGATTAAATCGCCAACTTTTGCTTCCGAACGCAAAGTCAAATTGCCCACCTTTACCTCTCCGACCAATGAAACGCACAAAACAATTTTATTTGCCCGAACGGTATCTCCGCCAACAATGTTTATTCCAAATTCTTTGGCCAAAGTATTTATGCCGCGGGAAATGTCATCCACTGCCCGCAGGCAAAGTTCTCGGGGAATACCTATGGAAACCACCGCATATTTAGGAATTCCACCCATCGCGGCAATATCGCTAATATTTACCGCTAAGGCCTTTCGGCCAATTTGGGTAAAAGTTGCCTCTTTGCGCCTGAAATGCACCCCTTCAACAAGCATATCCGTAGTAAAAAGAAGGTGTTTATCCTTAGTATAGGAGATTACCGCTGCATCATCACCCACACCGCAAATCACAGATTTATCGGTAGTAACCTTTTTGGCAATACGCTCAATCAACCCAAACTCTCCAATCCGTTGCAACGTCTGCATAATATTTTTTTTAACCTGGTTAAATTCGAAGCACGAAATCCGAAATTCGATATTCGATATTCGGATTTAAAGACTTCGTTTTGCCGCATTACTTATTGTAGTCGCTTCAAGCTAACTATGTAAGGTTTGCGGAAGATGCCGCGTTCGGTAACAATCGCCGAAATCAATTGATGCGGTGTAACATCAAAAGCCGGATTATAGACTTTAACCTTCTTAGGCGCAATCTGCCTTCCGTAAATCTCTCTTACTTCCCGGGGGTCTCTTTGCTCAATAGGTATATCCCGGCCCGATTTCAGGCGCAAATCAAAACTGGATGCGGGCGCAACTACATAAAAGGGAATACGGTGATAATTTGCCAAGACCGCCAAACTGTAAGTGCCGATTTTATTGGCGGCATCGCCATTGGCGGCAATGCGGTCAGCGCCCACAAGAATCTTGCTAATCCTCCCTTTCCCCATCAAGTCTGCAGCCATATTGTCACAAATCAAAGTAATATCAATTTTATGCCTGATTAACTCCCAGCTCGTCAGCCTTGCTCCCTGTAAAACCGGCCGTGTCTCACCTGCAAACACCTTGATTCTTTTTCCTTCGCGTTTAGCTTCATAAATTACCCCCAGCGCTGTCCCATAATCGGCTGTGGCCAAGGCCCCGGCATTACAATGTGTAAGAATAGAATCGCCATCCTTAATCAATTTACTGCCAAAAGAGGCCATTTTTCGGCAGATATCCTTGTCTTCCCGGATAATCTTCAGGGCTTCTTTGAGTAAAAGCCGTTTTAA
>CAZEQA010000082.1:2148-3149 GCA_964514265.1 uncultured Planctomycetia bacterium
AATAAGGAATGCCTTCTTGGGCCTGCGCCTGAACCACTCTTTCCATTCTTGCTAATGCCCAGGATAGATTTACGGCCGTAGGGCGGGCTCTTTTAAGATAGCGAATTACCCCCTGCAGCTCTTGATTAAATTGCTTAAAGGTCAAGGCGTGAGAACCGCGCATACCTAAAATTATTCCTAAGGCGGCGGCAATCCCTATAGCCGGAGCCCCGCGCACCTTTAACTTCTTAATCGCCCACCAAAGTTGTTCCAGCCTGCTCAAATTAAGATAAACTAACTTTTGCGGAAGCCTGCTCTGGTCAATAATCTTGACTTTATTTTTTCTCCATTCAATTGTTTTCATTGAGTAAGCCTAACGAGATACCTTCCCAAAAACAAAAGTCCTACCATTAAGCTATTATGCAATATATGAATTGTAATCGAAGAAATAAGAGAACCCGTCTTTTCATACATATAGGCCAATAAAAGCCCTAGCGCCATAATTGGTAAAAAGCCAAACAAGTTTGCGTGCAGCCCAGCAAAGACAATTGCAGTTAAAGCAATTGCCGAATGCATCCCCCATTTTTTCTTTATCGCATTATAAGCAAAGCCGCGAAAAAATACCTCCTCCACAATTGGCCCTAAAATAACCGCCATGCCGCTAGAGTAAACCAGAAGCCAGATTCTCTTTTCATGAAAAAATAACTTAAACAGTGCTTGTTGTGAGGGTTGATAATTAAAGACGGAGCTTAGCCAAACTAGTAGTAATAAAAGACAGACTAATGCCGGCAGAAAGGCAATATAACTTAATACCCCTAAAAATATAAATTTCACTGCATCCTTGATTTTAAGCCCGATGGCCGCCAATTCTTGACCAAATTTTACCTTTACAAAATAGATGATAAAACCCAAAAGCACCAGGTCCATAATTCCGGTATTTAGCAAGAGGATAAAACCCATTATATTTTCTTTCGGCGAAAAAGAAGCTAAGACCTGCGATTCTATTATATGGAGGAGGTATC
>CAZEQA010000082.1:3159-6977 GCA_964514265.1 uncultured Planctomycetia bacterium
AGATAAAGATTATGGCTAACTTAAAGATATCGCGCATTCCCCATCTAATTCCCAAATGTGCACTTGTAGTTTTAATCACCTCTCTTTTTTTAATCTTGGCCATCAAGATGCCAATATCCAAAAAAAGACCCAGACCAAGAATCAATAAAATTACAAAAGCCAATATATTTATCAGCGCAGGAACGCGCCCTTTCTTTTCTAAGACCTCGCTCAACAATATTTGTTCAGATGCCTTGGGTTCATATTTATCTTCATCCTTAAGCTTTTCGGATAGGCGAAATCCAAATACTTTTCTCCCCACAAAACTTTCTTTCATTCCCGGAATCTTTTCGGAAAAAATAACCCAGGCATTAACCAGAAGGATAAAAGAAAGCATTAATGCAAATACTCGCTCTCTATCAATGACATCTCTTATTCGGGAAATACTAAAGCTAAAAGACATTATACTATCCGGGGAAAAAGTGGTTGGCCTTTATTGGTTCTTGTGCCTGAGGGGCTCCTGCCCCATTTAAGCAAATCCTGGAAATTGGCGGTGTTTGAGTCTAAGTTCAGTCCCATCTGTGCCAGCATTCTTAAGGAGGTTTCAGGAATAAACGGGTAAATTAAAATCGCTACTATCCTTAAAACCTCGAATAAATTATAAACCACACGTGCAAGCCTTGAGGACTTCTTCTGTTTAGCTAAACTCCAGGGTTTGGCATCCTCAATATATTTGTTGGCGGCATTAACTAAGGCCCAGATTGCGTTAAGACTCACACCAAACTCAACGCGCTCCATTGCCTGATAATATTCCTTGGGTAAATTTTTAGCCCGGCTGATTAAAGGTCTGTCGAAAGAAGTCGAAGGGCCAGGTTCAGGCAACACGCCCTGAAAATACTTTTCTATCATTGTCAGTGAACGGTGAAGCAAATTGCCAAGGTCATTGGCCAAATCGCTATTAATACGTTTAATTAAAGCGACTTCAGAAAAATCACCATCTTCCCCAAAAGAGATTTCTCTCAGTAGAAAATATCTTAAGGCATCTGCGCCATATCTGTTTACTAATTCTACAGGATCTACCACAATGCCTCTACTTTTGCTTATTTTTTCTCCCTTAATATTAATGAAGCCATGCACAAAAATCCTTTGAGGCAATTCAATGTCGGCTGCCAAAAGAATAGCTAACCAAACTACTGCATGAAACCACAAAATGTCTTTGCCAATTAAATGAATATCTGCCGGCCAATATTTTCTAAATTTTCCTTTAGGGTAGTCTAAAACAGAAATATAATTTAGCAAAGCATCGAACCAAACAAAAATTACATGTCTTTTATTTATGGGAAGAGGAATGCCCCAATTGAAACTAGAGCGGGAAACGCTTAGATCTCTGATCCCCTCTTTTATTCTATTTATGATTTCATTTCTTCTAAATTTGGGCTGAATGAAATCTTTGTTATCTTCAATATATTCAAGAATATCTTTTTGGTATTTACTCATTTTAAAGAAGTAACTTTCCTCTTTTACCTTTTCTACTTTTTTATTATGTACAGGACAGAAGCCTTCTTTTAAATCTTTCTCAGCATAATATGCTTCACAATCGACACAATATAATCCTTCATACAATCCTTTATAAATATCACCTTTTTCATAAATTTTTTTAAATATTGCCTGGACTGCTTCTGTATGTTGCATTTCTGAAGTTCTTATAAAGCTGTCATAAGATATACTTAACTTTTCCCAAAGATCAATAAATTTTTTAGACATCTTTTTAACAAACTCTTCAGGTCTTTCCTTTGCTTTTTTGGCGGACCTTTGTATTTTTTGTCCATGTTCATCTGTGCCCGTAGAAAAGAATACATCATTGCCAATGCTACGATGCCACCTTGCGATAACATCGGCGCAGACCTTCTCATAAACATGCCCAATATGTGGGGCAGCTGAGGGATAGTCGATTGCCGTTGTAATATAGAATTTCTTTTTCATTTACTTATAGGATAGGAAACCTTTATCTGTTTTCCTTCTTCGCCTACTTCTACAACCACGGTTCTTTTTAAAGGATTGACGTTAATTACCCTGCCCTTACCTTCTTTTGTGTTAACTGTTTCACCTTGTTTAGGCAAGCCCCGTAAAAGCTCTTTATAAACTTGATATTCATAACCCAGGCAACACATCAGCCTTCCGCAAAGGCCGGAAATCTTTGTCGGGTTTAAGGGAAGATTCTGGTCTTTAGCCATACGCACAGTTACCGGCTCAAAATCTTTTAAAAAACTTTTACAGCAAAGAACGCGCCCGCAGGGGCCGTAGCCGCCAAACATCTTGGCCTCATCGCGCACGCCGATCTGCCGCAATTCAATCCTGGTCTTAAATTGGCGGGCCAGGTCTTTGACCAGTTCGCGAAAATCAACCCTGTCCTCCGCAGTGAAATAAAAGATAAATTTGCTCCGGTCAAAAGAATATTCTGCATCCACAAGTTTCATATTCAGTTTGTGTTCGGCTATCTTTTTTGCGCAAATGTTAATTGTCTCTTTGGTCTTCTTTTTATTCTCCTGGATCTGGCGCAAATCTTCCCTGGTGGCAACCCTGATTACCTTTCGTAAAGGCGCCTCGATTTCCGTCTCCGAAACTAATTCCGGTTCGGCAATAATCTGGCCGTATTCCCTGCCCCTTTCTGCTTCGATTATCACGTAATCCCCGACTCTAACCATTTTCGAAGATGCTAAATCTTTTATGCTAAAATAGGCAAGTTTCTCGCCTTCTCTAATTCTGGTCAAGACTACTTCACGCTGCATTTTTAATAAGCACTGGACTTATGGAAGCACAAAGTGCGACATAAGTCCATCTCCTTTAGTTTTTCTACTTCAGTTTGTGCGAATTAATCCCCCCCAGCAGTACCTCAAGGGCAATTTTAGGGTTGATATTCTGTTCAATCAGTCTGTGCGCCTCAATTATTTGTGTTAAAATCTTTTCTAAATCCTCAAAGGTGTAAAGGTTAGCTAAGGACTTTATCTCTTCCAGCCTGTCGGCATTGATAATGTTCGATGTCAAGAGTCCCGCCTTAAAGATTAAGATGTCCCTGAACCAATTCAAAAGATACTTGATTTCTCCGGCCAAGCCTTTTCTATCTTTAAGATTAAAGATATCCTGAGAAGAATACTGTTGATTAAACTGACGGATCCGGTCAATGAGGCGATTTTTCTTAATCTGGGTATCCTGCTCTTTTAAATTTAAGGCCTCACCCAATCTCCCTTCTGACTGCGCAGTTAAAAAATGCGCATAATCGGACTCTAACCCATAATCAGTTGTCAAAATCTCTTTTAGTCTTTCTAACTTTAGCGGGTAAAATTTGATTATCTGACACCGCGAAATTATGGTAGGCAAGAGTCCTTCGATATTCGTAGAGACCAAAATTATTAAGCTAAAAGCCGGCGGCTCCTCTAAAGTCTTTAAAAGGCAATTGGCCGCCTGTTCGCTCAAGTTCTTGGCCCCTTGTACGATAAAAACCTTAAATCGCCCTTCATATGGTTTTAAAGAAACTTCTTTTTGCATTGAGCGGACCTCATCTATGGAAATATTTTTGGCATTAAGTCTTGCTTCTACCCAGTGCACATCAGGATGATTGGAGTTCTCAATTTTGCGGCAGGAGATGCAGCGGTCACAACAATCTATAGATAAATTCCCTTTTTTAAGCGGGTTTTCGCAATTCAGAAACTTGGCCAAGGTCCTTGCCACTAAAGCCTTTCCTAAACCATCCGGCCCGGCAAAAAGATAGGCATGGGCCAGCCTGTCTCTATTAACGGAATTGCGAAAAAACTCAATCGCCTTGTCCTGTCCTTTTATAT
>CAZEQA010000083.1:0-6975 GCA_964514265.1 uncultured Planctomycetia bacterium
ACCGTGCTTTCTTTTGCTGCGCTCCAAAGGCTGGAACCCCAGCCACCCCTCGCCTTATCGTTATACCGATGCTGGTGGGCGGCTAAGGCGGCCATTAGCAATTTTCGGCACTTCGCTTTCGCTTAGTGCCAACCCTGAGTGCAATCAAAGGCCTGGCAAATACATACTCTCCCTTTCTAACCTGACCATTCTAACCAGGTTAGAATGGGGGGATTAGCGCCTTCACCTTGAAGTGCAGGCCGCCGTGACGCACACCAGCATTTCTACAAGTCGGCAAAAAAATTCAGCGAGCGAACAAAAAACACCGAGCAAGAAAGATACCGCTTACAACTAAGCAAACCCAGGCAAAGATATCGCCAAAGGCAGTATAAAAACTGGGCATAGAAACAATCTGCAAATCTGCTGTGGCTTGACCCTCAACTAAGACATCCCGGCCGAGATAATCAGAGACCCTGCTTGAAATTTTGCCCCAAGGATTAATAAAGCAGGAAACACCGGTGTTGGCGCTACGCACAAGATTGACTCTATTTTCCACGGCCCGAAATACCGATGCCTGAAGATGTTGATAGGGTTCAGATGAATCTTCAAACCAGGCATCATTAGTCATATTGACTAAAAAAGTTGCCCCTTTTTGCACAAAGTTTCGCACCAGATGCGCAAAGACATCTTCAAAACAAATCAAGGCACTAAATTTAACCTCTGCTCCTGCGGAAAAAAGAGAAAAGACAGTATAATTTTCACCGCGAATAAAATCTCCTGCAAGAGCGGCAAAGGAAAAGCGGGAGAAGAACTGCGGCCAGGGGATAAATTCTCCGAAGGGAACAAGATGCAACTTATCGTAGCGTTGCATAATCTTTCCCTGCAACAATAGAGTTGCGCTATTGTATGTCTTTCTATCCTCTCCCTCTTGAGGAGTCCCTACCAAAAGATAAGCGGGCGAGACCTCTTTAGATAAAGAACTAATCTCTTTCAATAACGCCGGATCTTCTTCAAGATATCCCGGCACAGATGTCTCCGGCCAGATGATTAGTCCGGGGCGATTGAGCGCGGCTTGCTTGGTTAAACGAGAGTATTTTTCTAAAATATAGGTTCGGGCCTGAGGGTCCCATTTCATACCTTGCGGAATATTGCCCTGGACTGTCGCCACTTTAATATTTTGGCCCTCAAGTGGCTGGTTCAATTTATAATAGCCGTAACCTAAAACTAAGACTACAGAGAACAGAGTGCAAAGGACGAGGGACGATTCGTCCTTCGTCTTAGTGAGCGAAGCGAACGTTCGTCCATCGTCCATCGTAACCTGAGTCCTGAACCCTGGAATAAGCCCGAGCAACTGCCAGATTCCCACATTCACCAGAACAAGCAAAAACGAGACCCCGTAACAACCGGTGATATCGCTAATTTGGATAAGGGGTAAGACCGAATATTGGGAATAGCCAAGAAGCGCCCAGGCAAAGCCGGTGAATAAGTGGCTGCGGATATACTCGAGTGTTACCCAGATACAAGATATAATTAAACAGTTGACAGTTGACAGTTGACAGTTGACAGTTGAAAAGAATAATCCAAAAACTGCAAAATACAGCGCTAAATAAAGCACTAGGAGCGTAAATCCTAAGCTGCTGACATAATTTACCCAATAAACAATTCCAGAGAAAAAGACAAGACCTACCAGGTAAGATAGGAAAAAAGCGCGTAAAGGCTTCTCTCTCTGAAGAGCAAAAAGCCAGGGAACCAGAGCAAACCAGGCCAGAAATCCTAAGTCGGGTTTAGGAAAGGAAAGGATGAGTAGACCAGCAGATAATATAGATAGAACAATCTTAAACAGCATTCTTACTGTGAATTATATTGTTAAAATCCTCTTAGCCATATTTGGGGTAGCAACAAAATTTATATTTCATCGGCTTGCTAGTTTTAGGATTTATTTTGCCACAGGGACAGGGTTCGTTACGGCCAATTTTGCGTCCCTCTCTTTTAAAAGGCCGAGGCGCCTCAGTTGAAGGTGCACTCGGCGTCCTTGGTGGATGAGGGCGTATAGATGTTTTTGATTCTTGTTTAGGTAAATCTTGAATTCTTGCGCTTTCTGGATGTAAGAATTGCTGAGGAATTTGCGCAAAGACACTGGATACACTTTCTTCTCTTGCGGCTTTAGCCCTGAAGATAAACTCCAATGCCTCATCTTTAATGCTTCCGCTCATCTGAGTAAACATATCATAGCCTTCGCGCTGATATTCTACCAGAGGGTCATGCCCAGCGTAACCACGCAGGCCAATACCGTCGCGCAGAAAATCCATATTATATAAATGGTCCTTCCATTTTGCGTCGATTACCTGCAAAAGCACTATCCGCGCTAAATTCTGTAAGCCTTCTGCGCCAAAGGATTCCTCTTTCTTCCGGAAAGCGTCATGGACTTTCGCCAAAACCATCTGGCGAATTTGCTCCCGCGATGAGCCAACCTGCAAATTCTCAATTTCGATGAAAAGCTTCGATTTTAAGTGGTTCACCAGCCCTACTAAATTCCATTCTTCGGGCTGGGTATTTTCATTGGCATAAAGATCCAACAGCGAATCTACCAGCTCTTCAACCATCTCAAAGATATGTTCTTTAAGATTAGGGCTCTCCAACACGAGGCGCCTTTCATCATAGATTACTTCTCTCTGGCGGTTCATCACATTGTCATATTGTAAAAGTTGCTTGCGGATTTCGAAATTGTGTGTCTCTACCCTTTTCTGGGCGGTCTCGATGCTTCTGGTAATCAGCGCGTGTTCAATAGGAACGGATTCCTCCCATTTAAAGAATTCCATAATCCGGGCAATTCTGTCAGAGGCGAAGATGCGCATCAGGTCATCTTCCAGGGATAAATAAAAACGCGAAGTCCCCGATACTCCCTGTCGGCCAGAACGACCACGCAACTGATTATCTATCCTCCTTGACTCATGGCGCTCTGTACCCAAAACACAAAGTCCCCCTAATTCTATTACCTTTTTACACTCGGCGGCAACTTCCGGACCAAGCGTGGAAAGAAGTTCTTCGCGCTGTTTTTGGTAATTTGCGTCATCAGGGCCAATTTTTCTCTGTTTCAATATACCATTAACCATAAATTCAAGATTTCCGCCTAAGCGGATATCTGTGCCCCGTCCGGCCATATTCGTGGCAATAGTTGCTGCATCTAATCGCCCGGCCTGGGCCACAATATGGGCCTCCATCTCATGATGCTTGGCGTTTAAGACATTGTGCGGGATACCGCGCTGACTTAAAAGTTCGCCTAAGCGCTCGGACTTTTCTATGGAGATGGTACCCACCAAAACCGGCTGCCTCTTTTTATGGCTCTTCACTATCTCATCCACCACTGCCTTAAACTTTTCTTTCTCTGTCTTGTAGATAATATCGGCTAAATCCCGGCGGATTATGGGTTTATTTGTGGGAATGCTCACTACATCCAGATTATAGATATGATGAAACTCCTGCGCTTCAGTTGCACCGGTTCCGGTCATCCCTGCCAGTTTCTCATACATACGAAAATAGTTCTGAAAAGTAACTGTGGCCAGGGTCTGATTTTCCCGCTCAATCTTTGCCCCTTCTTTGGCCTCAATGGCCTGGTGCAGGCCGTCGCTCCAGCGCCGCCCGGGCATTAGTCTTCCGGTAAATTCATCAACGATAATCACCTGGCCCTCTTTTACTATATAGTGCACATCTAGAGAGAAAAGGTTGTGTGCGCGCAGCGCCTGCTGGGTCAAGTGTTTCAGGGGCATAGTCTCAATCGTATTTAAGTTATCCCCGCCCCACATCTGGGCAGCCTTTTTCTCTCCCTCTTCAGTAAGGTAAACCAGATGTTCTTTTTCTTTGATGATGAAATCAAAACCGCGGGTTAAATCTATTTCCTTATATTTGGCCTCGATTTCTTCTTTATCGGTAATCTTCTTTCCTTTTAACCGGCGAGCAATCTTATCTGCCTGATAATACTTATCTGTGGCCTCCTCAGCCGGCCCGGAAATGATTAGAGGGGTTCTCGCTTCATCAATTAAGATACTGTCCACCTCATCAACAATAGCGTAATGGAATTCTCTTTGGGCCATATTCTCTTTACGGAATTTCATATTGTCGCGTAGATAATCAAAGCCAAACTCATTGTTGGTGCCGTAGGTAATATCGCAGTTATAGGCGTGCTTTCTCTCTTCATCGCCCATATCATGCTGGATTGCTCCTACAGAAAGTCCGAGGAATTCATAAACCGGGCCCATCCAAAGGCGGTCGCGCCGGGCCAGATAATCATTAACGGTAACTACATGCACCCCTTTGCCGGAAAGGGCATTAAGATAAGCAGCAAGCGTAGCCACCAGGGTCTTCCCTTCGCCATTGGCCATCTCCGCAATCATCCCGTAATGCAGGGTCATCCCACCAATAAGCTGCACATCATGATGGCGAAGCCCTATAGTGCGACGAGCTGCTTCGCGCACCACCGCAAACGCCTCAGGTAAAATTTCTTCTGTCGTTTTGTTATTGATGTCGCTTATCTTCGCCCTTATCTTTTGTTTTTCCTTGGGAAGCGCCACCTCTTCGAGCTGTTGCTCTAAATCCTGCAAGGCCTGCTGAAAATCCTGCAACCTTTTGGCAATAACCTCGTTAAACTCACCTGTCTTGCGTTTGAGCTCCTCATCGGAAAGCCCAGCCACAGTTTTCTCCAGGCCGTTGATTCTATCTACCATGGGCTTAAAACGCCTTAAGATACGCTCGCTTTGCGAGCCAACAATTCTGTTCAGGAAGAACTTTAGCATTTTATTTTTTATCTTTTATTATCCACTTAAGATACGCTTCGATAAAGTCGTCGATTTCGCCATCCATCACTGCGTTTACATTTCCCTTTTCTAAATTAAGGCGGTGGTCTTTGACCATCGTATAAGGATGCATTACATAAGAACGGATCTGGCTGCCCCAGGCAATTTCCTGTTTCTGGGCGTAACCGGCCTCTAACTTTTTTTTCTGTTTTTCTTTCTCCCTTTCGTGAAGCCGGGCACGCAAGACCTTCATCGCCGAAGACTTATTTTTAAACTGCGACCTTTCATTCTGGCATTGAACCACAATACCGGTGGGAATATGCGTAATCCGGACCGCTGAATCTGTTACATTTACATGTTGGCCGCCGGCTCCTGAAGACCTGTAGGTATCGATTCTTAAATCCTCGGGTCTTATATCTACTTTAATATCTTCGCTAATTTCGGCAATGACATCTACAGAGGCAAATGAGGTGTGCCGGCGTTTATTGGCATCAAAGGGAGAAATGCGCACCAGCCTATGTACACCGCTTTCTGATTTTAGATAGCCGTAGGCATATTCACCTTTGATTAAAAGAGTAATGTTCTTTGTGCCCGCTTCTTCTCCGGGTAAGAAGTCCGGGGTCGAAGTAACAAAACCCTGCCTTTGCGCCCAGCGAAGATACATCCGTGTCAGCATCGCCGTCCAATCGCAAGACTCGGTACCTCCTGCGCCAGCATGAATACTCAAAATAGCGTTATTTTTGTCTTCTCCGCCGCTGAGCAATGTGGTTAGCTGCAATCCATCTATCTCGGCGGATAATTGAGCAAGGTCTTTCTGCAACTGACCGATAGATACCGTATCTTGCCAATCGACAATCTCTACCAATTCTTTGAGTTCTTTTTGCTTGCTGTTAGCTTTTTCCCACAGCTGGCAACTGGATTTTAGGCTCTTCAGCTCTGTAATTACCTCTTTGGCCTTTTTATTGTCCTTCCAAAACTCAGGAACTGACATCCGGCCTTCAATCTCTTTTATCCGTGCTTGTTTATGTCCTATGTCAAAGATAACCTCGCAGTTGAGCGAGCTTCTGATCGATAACCTCTAATTGCGCCTTTATCTCATCTAACATTGCTTTTCCCTCCTCAAATTTATGGCTCGGATCCTTTCCTCTTCGCCAAAGTTGGTCTTAACCTCTTTAAAATTATTTTAACATAAGACCAACCTATGCCTTTACTGTATACTCTTGCTGAAATATTACCCAGGCTTTATAAAGGAAGCCTTTCTCAACCAAAGAACAATTGCGGCAAGCGTTAATTTGCTTTTTCAATATCGGCAGCGGGGTGTCATTTTGACTCGTCGTGCCGATGTTTACCCCATTAGAAACGAAGTTTCTAATGGGGCCAAGGTTGCCTTCTATTATGATTCCATTACTTGATCCCGACGATGTCCCGCTGTAGCTCGCTCCTACTGCCATAGCCCCTTCGACGTCGAGCTTATTCTGCGCTGACCCTGTCCCAATGCCGACGTTGCCGCTTATTCTGCGTCAATCGTAAAGGAACTTCCCTGTTCCACGCATCGCCACCTGTTTTGTTCCCTTCATCAGAACTGACATACCGGTTTTAATATAAGGTAGTAGTGTTTAAATAACGATGCTGATATATCACCGTACCCCCTGAGTGCAGATCGTTAGAACCAGTTATCTTGAAAGTATAAGAACCCGTACTGGAAGCGGTATACGGCCATAAAAGGCTCATAGTATCGCGATAACTTGAAATACTCTCGCTGTGCCATCTTACTGAACCTAAGGTGGACTCGCTGCCACCCGGCGGCGTCACTTTAATTCGTAGCCATCCGGCCGCATTGAAGTTAGCTCTCACTTCCACTGAAGCCCAGATCAGTACGGTTTTCGGTGCAGTAATTGAAAAAGAGACCGAACCTAAACCCAGTTCCTGATTCGTACCTACGGAGACAACGCCGTAATCTTGGAAGTTATTGGAATTATTATCAATTCTACAAAGTCCGCCAGAACTGGTAATTGTCCCGTTGACTTCTAATTTACTGCCCGGCCCCGTCGTGCCGATGCCGACGTTGCCTTTATTTGCGCCTGCATCTTCTACGAACAAATCTCCATCTCCATCGCCATCTATATCAACATGCAATTTCCCCACTGGCCCCGTCGTCCCGATGCCGACGTTGCCTGCTCCCGTAATACCTATAAGATCGCCATTA
>CAZEQA010000084.1:0-6932 GCA_964514265.1 uncultured Planctomycetia bacterium
ACACCGCCGTACCTCAAATAGGCGCCTTCTGCTCCATATCTAAATTTGTGTTTTCCAACTTCTTGGGATGCCTTCAAGAGCCAACCCCAGGTGTTGTCTTCTGGTTTGGCAAATCTTTTCAGGATAAGTCTACTCCTATCCGTAAGGGCATAGAAATATTCTGTCCTGTCCTGGTCATTCGCATAAAGGCAGGCTTGGAGGTCTAATGTTCCAAAAGGCTTTTTTAGTTTTATATCGTACTGTTTTCTGATATTTTTCCAGTAACTCCCATTTCCCCAGGTAAGACTGCCGCCTCTGTAGGAAATACCGGGACCTCCTCCGGCACTGCCCTCAGATTCAGGGTAGTTACTCTCGTAATAGGTGCTGCCTTTCTTATTCTCAACAATAAAACCCTTTTTGTCAATTGTGTGCCTTGCACCCAATTCCAAGGTTAAATCTTCAAGCAACAAAAATGCCAATCTTGCGGCAAAATTATTGCGGTCGACATCGTTATTCCTCAAATAACCGTTTGTCTGCCAATGCCCTGCGGATAGATTATAAGAAAGTAGCCCGGCACTGCCGCTATGAGAAAACATTGCTTCTAAAGTATCAAATGTACCTCCGGATATGCGCACTTCTGTCTTTGGCTTTTTTGTTCCTTTTTTGGTAATAATATTTACCACCCCGCCAAGGGTATTGCCATACTCGGCTGATTTTGCGCCTCTAATTACTTCTATGCGCTCAATATCCTCTGTAGAAAGCGAAGACCAATCAATATAGTGACCACCATAAACCCCTGCTCCATTGAGCGGCCGGCCGTCCAACAATATAAGACATCTGGATTCGTCAAATCCGCGAATAGTAACTGCGCTACCTTTATCTCCGCCTGGCGAGGTTCTCTTTATATCTATACCGGCAAGATTTTCGAGAAGACCATCGGCAGTCCGAGAAGTCTTAATTTTCTTTATCTCTTCTTGGAGAATCACGTTTTGAACTCCTCGAGGAAGCTCTTCTTCTGTTACTAAAACCTCCCCTAAGTCATAAGTTGGCGCAGATTCTTCTTCAGCCAATCCAACCCGGCTTAAAGCAAAACTTAAAACTACTGCAACTAAAACCAATCTTCTTTTAAACCACATCTTCTTCACCTTTCTCTTGCCCCCTGCCCGAAGATATGGTATAATTTCTTTGGGCTTGGGGATATTTTTGTCTGTCCTTCAAGTACCAGCACCCCGCCGCTACTCTCAAGGGTAGGTTTGGCGGGGTTGCCATTTAGATCATTTTCCAGGTGTGTCCTTTATTTATTTCTGCCTCTTATTTTTATTCCTTTTCTCCTTAACTCATCTGTTCTCTTTTTAGAACATTCCATACAGAAGAATTTGGGCTCGGATTGTCTTTTGTCATAATTAGGTGCTAATACCAGTCTCCAAAGACTTGTTTCTTTCCCACAATTGTCACACCTTCCTCTTTCCTTAAAATGCCACACTTCAGCTGCCTTAGAAGTAAAGATAAATCTATCTACCCAGAAAAATATAGAGGCACCAATTAAATTGGCAATTATAGTCGAGCCAATACCTACCCCTAAATTCCTCACTACAAACCAAAGAATGGGAGTGCTCAACTGCCATCTGATTAAATATAAAATAAATCTCTTGATTGTTCCCCCTTTATGTTATTACGATTTATATATTCGTGCTACTATTAGCCAAAAAAATATGGGTTAATCGATTCCTTTGCCGGTAGTTGACATGCTTAATGCTGCGTGCCTTACACCCTTTATTGATTTTATGCTATTTGTCAATCTTTGTGCATCTTTCGGATTACCCCTCAGCGCAACTATTTCCAGGCAATTGTTATGGTCTAAATGGATATGTTGCGTAGAGATAATTACCTTTTGAAAATCGTGCTGGACATCGGTAACTTTGTTCAAAAGTTCTCTTTTATGGTGGTCGTAAATAAAGATAACCGCTCCAGCAATCTCCCGGCCCTTCTGCCACTGCTTCTTCACCAACTCCTGGCGGATTAAATCACGAATAGCCTCAGAGCGGTTAGTATAATTTCTCTTTTGGATAACTTGGTCGAATCTATCTAACAATCCTTTTTCTAATGAAACCCCAAACCTAGACAGCTCAGACATATTTTACCTTTAGTGTTATATTTCTTAGAATAATAGCACAAAGTAAATTAGCTGTCAAGCATTTATAACTAAAAATCCACCTGTCCTCTGCATCCAATAACAGTAATGGTATCATCTCTTCTTTCGTTGTTTACGATATAATCGCTGCCAAAGGGATTCCAGATGACGTGTAAGTCTGGTGAAAGAGTCAGATGGTCGTTTACATGCCAGGCATAGTAGAGCTCAAGATGACCTTCATTGTCTGCTTCTCTGTTAGCTTGGGCTTCCTTGTATTTATCACTGGGGATAGCCATACCAATAGCTACAGCAATGTGATCTTCTTCTCTTGCCCAAGGGCTACCACTTAGCTGAAGTCCTACTGAGAAGGTATACTCCAGGGAGAAGTTTGCCCCACTTGATGAAGTAATGCCAGGGTCATAGACATCAGGATTAGACCAGCTGTAACGAGTAAATATGGTAAAGTTATCTGAAATCTGTTGGTCAAAGCTTACACCAAAGCCATATTTGTGGGCAAACTGATTAAACTCGTTATCTACCTCGGCCCATTCGGTATAGTTGGTATGTTTGTACCAGCCATAGGCCCTGTAGTTTCCGGAAAGATCAGCAAAAATCTCTGGTTTGATATTGAGCTGGTAGGTGGCAAAGATATTATCTAAGATATCTTCCCAGTCACCTACCCCATCCATAACCTGTGCTTCAAACTCAAGCCAGGGAATGTCTTGAGGTGTAATTAAACCATGAATGCCGGCATTGTTGTCGGGAAAGTCTATGGTGGGGGCATTTCTGAAGATGTGACCTAAAAACTGGGCGCATTCATCATTGGCAATCTCGTTCTGGTCCACATAGCAGGTTGCGTCTATCTTTCCTGCAGTTAAGGTGAGTTGATTATCCAGGAAATAGTGCTCATAGCAGACTTCAGTAAGAGAAACACCGTTGTCTGCATCATCAGCATCCCTGTTTACATTAGAGAATACCTCTAACTCATCTTCGACCCCTGCTCCGTCACCTGTCTCCAGGTGAATAAAGCCAAGTCCAAAATCGCCAAATTCTTTCTCTATTTCTAAATCTACGGAATAGCTGCCGTCGGTTACATCTTCCTTGGGATTAGTGGAGCGATTGGCATCAACAGTGCCTTGAACAATAAAGGTGGCCCCTGCGCCAATATTTAAGCCTTCGATAGCAGGTGGCACTCCTTCTAAATCTGACATCTGCTCATCTTGTTTAGTCAGTTTCTTTTCTAATTGAGCAATCCTTGTTTTTAGTTCGGCGATTTCATCTTCAACGCTCTTGGCAAAGCCAAAATGGCAGGGCAGAGAAATTAAAACCACCAGAATTAATCCTCCGAGTATCTTCTTAAACTGCATTTGGAATCTCCTTTCTATCCTCCCAATCCTAAAAATCTTCCTCCTTGATAAACAATAAAAGCTATTATCCAGGCAACCGCTGTAGTGTACAAAGCAGTAAAGGCTGGCCAGCGCCAGGAATTTGTCTCCCTTTTTATCACCGCTATAGCCGCAACACAAGGTATATAAAGGAGGACAAAGACCATAAGAGAATAAGCAACTAAAGGATTATAGAGCTTACTTCCATCAGGACGGGTTGCGTTCTGAAGGGCCTGGCGTAATGTTTCGGACTCTTCATCTGCCTCAGCAACTGAATGGAGTGTCCCTAAAGTTCCCACAACAATCTCCTTAGCAATAAATCCGCCAACCAAACCTACGGATACCTTCCAATTATCAAAACCCAAAGGCCTAAATACAGGAGCAATTGTTTTACCTAATCTCCCAGCATAACTTTTCTCCATTTTTTCAAATGCCGAATATTGTGGATTCCAGGGAAAGTTACTCAAAAACCAAACAAAAACACATCCGACAAAGATAATTGTCCCTGCCTTCTTTAAATAAACTACCCCTCTTTCCCACATATGGATAAAGAGTCCTTTTATGGTAGGCGCTCTATAAGGTGGGAGTTCCATAACAAAAGGGGCAGCTGGACCTTTAAATAAATATTTGCGAAATATTTTAGCCATTATAATCGCCACCAATATTCCTAACATATAGAGAGAAAATAGAATATTACCAGCTATCCCTTCAGAAAAAAAGGCGCCAATAAATAAGGCATATACCGGAAGTCTTGCCCCGCAGCTCATAAAGGGATTGACCAGGATAGTTACTAACCTATCTCTTCTATCTTCTATGGTCCGGGTAGCCATAATTGCCGGCAGGTTACAGCCAAAACCTAATAACATCGGAATAAACGAGCGGCCATGAAGACCTATTTTATGCATCAGCCTGTCCATAATAAAGGCGGCCCTGGCCATATACCCGGAATCTTCTAAAACTGCCATAGCTAAAAATAACAAAAATATTATCGGCACAAAGATAAGTACACTACCTACCCCGCCGATTATTCCATCAACAATTAAAGACTGAATTGCGCTTCCTTCTGGTAACATACTACCAAATAAATTTCCTAACCATTCCTGGCCTGTTTCAACCCAAGCCATTAGAGGTTCACTAAACTTAAAGGTAAATTTAAATACCAGCCAGATTAATCCAAGAAAGATAGGTAAGCCAAGAATTCTGTTAACCAGCACCTTATCTATTTTATCAGAAATCGTATGCCGCAGCTCATATGTCCTCTTAACTGCTTCGGAACAGGCGCCACTGATAAACCCATAGCGCCGACCAGCGATTATTGCCTCAGGTGTATCGCCAAAGATCCCTTGTAGATGATGAGAGCTCTTTTCTACCTGTGGCAGAATTTCGCCAGAACATGAGCTTTCTTTTACCTTTTTGACAACCTCACTATCATTTTCCAGAAGTTTCACTGCCAGCCATCTGGAAGGATATTTCTGAGATAAATTTCTATCCTCTATAATGATATCCTCTAATTTTGTTAGTTCTTCCTGAGTCTCTTTACCATAACCTACAGCAGTCTTTCTTAACTTAGTCCTACCCTCAGCTAGTTTGATTGCCTCATTAAGAAGTTCATTCATTCCCACCTTTTTTGTGGCAATTGTAAAAACAATGGGAACTCCTAAAAGCTGGCTGAGTCTATCTTTATCTATTAGTAATCCTTGTTTGCCTGCTACATCAGACATATTAAAGGCCAAAACTAATGGAACGCCTAACTCCATAAACTGGGTAGCTAAATATAGGTTTCTTTCCAGATTGGAAGCATCGATAATATCAATTACCACATCGGGCTTTTCTTCAATAACGAAATTACGCGCAACCAGTTCATCCAGAGAATGAGCAGTTAAACTGTATATTCCTGGCAGGTCGATAACATTTATCTTATAGTCGCTATACTCCAAATCTCCTTCTTTTTTCTCTACCGTTACTCCTGGATAATTTCCTACATGCTGGCGTGCGCCCGTTAGGTTATTGAATACAGTAGTTTTTCCAGAATTAGGATTTCCCGCTAAAGCAATGGTTAATTTTTTGGACATTTTTAACCCTCCTTTACCAAAATTCTTTGCGCCATAGCATACCCTAAAACCAACCTTGTATTACCTACAAGGATAATACAGGGACCAGGTCTATAAGAATGGATGACTTTCAATCTCATTCCTTCACCCAATCCCATATCAGTAAGTCTTGCCCTTATACCCCTTCCACCTACTATAGAGATTAAGGTTACTTCTCTACCAGGAAATACCATTGTTAAAGGCAAAATCTGTCCTTTCACCCCGCCCTTCCTTTCATCGCAATGCCAAGTCCAATTTTAGCTTTGCTAAACTGTTTCTGTATCTCTTCAAAATTTTTACCCCTGCCCTTAATTGTAAGTATGCGGGTTTTAGGAAGAGCGGGCTTCATTCTTGCACCTCTACATATATATTTGCTGCTTCATCTTTGCGCAGAGACAAATGATAACCTTTTATCTTTACCTCAATAGGATCTCCTAAAGGGGCGACCCGTTCCATTTCTACCTCAGCGCCTTTAACGAAACCCATATCCAAAATTCGGCGATGAACAGAGCCCTTACCTAATATTTTTGCCACCTTAGCTTTTTCACCTGGTTTTAATTCCCGTAATGTCTTTATATCGCCCATCTAAATTCTCCTTTCTTTTGTTTGATATGTGCAACTATGTTAGATAGACCTAACTTTTAAGATAAAAAAATATTCTTAAGCTTTAATCTCCTGTTTTATCTGCCTTAGCTTACACTTCGGCCGTTTGCCGGTTTTAAAATAATGGTCGAAACTTTTCAGCCAATCAGGCCTATCCTGGTCAGGGCAGCTTTCCACAAACTCTATAAATTTTGTTAACTTCTTAAAAGTCTGTGGGCTAATCGTATGCTCCATCTTGCAGGCATCTTCCGCGGCTATCTTGGGGTCAAGATTCAAAATCTCCGTTAAAAACTTAACTAACATCTTATGCTTCTTCTCTACGTCTGCAGCTAATCTTTCTCCTTCAGGAGTAAGCTCTACATAACTATACCGCTCATGGATTACAAGTCCACTTTTGGAAAGATTATTTATGGCCGAAGCAACGCTGGGAGGCTCTACATTCAACAAGCGGCTAATATCTTTAACCCTGGCTACGCCTTTGTTTTTCTTAAGATTTGCGATAGATTCCAAATAATCTTCCATATGAGAACTTAATTTTTTCTCTTGCATATCCACTCCAAAACTCTAAATTGTTTAGATTAATCTTTATTTGTTAGGTTAGTCTAACAAACCTATTTTCTCTTGTCAAGTAAATTTTTAATTTTTTTAGCACATATTACTACAAAACCGCCTCTGCCAAAACCCTTCTTGGGTTTCTCAATTGAATTTATTTTATCCAGAACTTTAAATATCGTCTGGTAATAA
>CAZEQA010000085.1:0-6912 GCA_964514265.1 uncultured Planctomycetia bacterium
ATCAATGGAAGGGTAAGTCCTTAAAAGAATTTACAGAATTTTGTTGACGCGACCTTATCTTGCCTTTATCTTGATTTTTTGGCTTATCTGTGATATATTATAAAGTTACCGAATGAAGGAAAAAATTGTTGCTACAAATAAAGCTGCGCGGCGAGATTACCATATCTTAGAGACGTACGAAGCCGGGATTGAACTTAAGGGCACAGAAGTCAAATCCTTGAGAAAGGCTAAGGCCAATCTTAAGGACAGCTTTGCCAGAATCGAAGGGGGCGAGGTCCTTCTCTATAATATGCATATTAGCCCCTATGAATTTGGCAATATTGCCAATGTTGAGCCGAAAAGAAAGCGGCGGTTGCTGCTTCATAAAAACCAGATTAAAAAACTTATTGGCGAGACTCAGCAGAAGGGCTTAACCCTGGTTCCCTTAAGTGCCTACCTTAAGCGCGGTCGGATAAAAATAGAGTTGGCTAAAGTCTTAGGCAAGCGGCTTTACGATAAAAGAGAAGCGATAAAAAAACGTGAGGCAGCTAGAGAGATGCAGCGCGCTTTAAGATTTAAAAACCGTTAATCAGAAGTAACTAGATACAAGATACTAAATACTAGCGACTAAATAAGGGGGTGAAAGGTTTCGATCTGGATAAGTCGGGGCGAAAGTGGCATGTGGAGGTGTCAGGAGGCCTCCTTAAACACCTGACACAATACAAACGCAAACTCTGATAACAGAGAACAGGAATTCGCAAGAGTTCCTGGCGTGTTAGTTCCCAGCTACAACTAGCTGGGCCTCCTTTAGTCAGGCCTACGGGGCTAAATGGAGTCGCAAGTAGGATAGTCCAGTATCTTTAGCTTTTGAGATATTGGATGAAATCAAAAAAGCTTTTCTTTCCTAAATCCCGTTTACTGGAGTTGGGAAAGAGAACCTAAAAAAGCAAACTAAACATGTAGAGGCTTTTGCTACGAGATCCAGACACGCGAGTTCGAATCTCGCCACCTCCACCACCATTGCAGGACCAAGGAAAATTATGGTGGATGCCCAAACGTAGTAAAAATGGGAACAGTTCCCTTCGGGAACAGTTCCCATTTTTACAAGAGCATTCAAGAATCCGTTTAGCTCATTTCTCTTGTTATTTTAAAAAATAGGAGTTAAAATAGTAATAATAATTAAGTATTGTGTCCCCATAATTTTTAAATGGATTTTAACTCATTTTGGCCAATAATTAAATAAACCTCTCTGGCGAATTAGGAGAGAGGTTTTGTTTTCATTTCTTGATTAACAGTCAACATTTCTGGGAAAGAGTTGACACACCAAATTGAGGATGTTACAATATGTAACACCTTGTAACCTACCAATATTAAACTATTCCAGGTGAGAATATGCCAAAGAGTACCTATCTAGTTGAAGAAGTTTCTAAATATCTAAGAGTTCATCCATATACAGTTAGACGCCTTGCTCGTGAAGGCAAAATTCCAGCCTTTAAAGCTGGTGGTCAGTGGAGATTTGATGCTGAGGAGATAGAAGATTGGCGAAGAAATCGCGGCAAAGCAAGCTCTACGAAAAAACAATAAGGAGGAATCTTTATGTCACAATTGATATTTAAGAATTACGGCGGGAGCCATCAGCTGAGAGTCCAAGATGCCCAGGATTTGGAGAAGATTCAAGTTCTTGACGATGCGCACTGGGCAGCAACCAGTATTCCCATTAACAGCCTCAACTGCGATAGTGCATTTCTTTCTTATGTAGATACGGACCAAAATGGTCGCATCAGGACTGATGAGTTCAAGGCGGCACAGGCTTGGCTATTTCGATTTCTTGCCGGTCGTAGCCGTTTATCCGAAGGCACTGATGTGCTAAACTTAGGCGATATTGATATCAGTCATCCTGAAGGTCAAAAATTACAAGCAGCCGCAAAGCTAATCTTGAGCAATCTTAACTCACCAGATGCACAGGAGATTAGCCTGGCTCAGGTGCGGGATGTGCAAAGCATTATGGCCAGTAGCGCGAATAATGGTGATGGTATTATTCCTCCGCAAGCAGCGGCTGATCCAGACTTAGCTCAATACATCGTTTCAGTTATAGAGACTATTGGTCCTGCTTTGGATGCCAGCGGTAAGCCAGGGATTAACGAAGAGCAGCTTAAGATATTTTTTCAGGAGGCTAAAAACTATCTTGCCTGGAAAGCCAAAGGCGAAATTCCCAAAGGAGATGATACTACAGAGGTTATGCCCTGGGGAGCTGAGACAGCGCAAGCCTATGAGTTAGTGGTTAGTTTAGAAGAAAAGATTGAAGAATACTTTACGCAGTGTGCAATGGTCAGGTTCGATGAACGCTCAGCAGCTCAGATGCAGCTTCGCCAGAAGGAGCTTGAAGAAATCGATTTTACGAATAAGTCAATGATGGAAAAACGGCTTAAGAATGCTCCCTTAGCTTTGCCTAACCCAAAAGGTGTCTTGGACTTTGAGGCAATGCTCAATCCCTTATATCTTGACCGCCTACTTGAGCTTAAGGAAAAGGTGCTAAAACGCGCCCTTAAAGGGTCAGCCAAACAATTTCTTATAGGGTCAATCAAGCAACTTACTGAAAAACAGTGGGCTCAGGTAAAAGCTATCTTTGCTCCATACCGGGTATGGTTAGAAGGCAGGCAGGGGGCTAAAGTTGAAAAACTGAGTCAAGATTTATTGCATACCTATCTTAATGGAACATACAGGCAAAGGACAAGCGAACTCATTGCCAAAGATCTGGCTGTGGCTGATGATTTGAACCAGCTCCATAATTTGGAAAAATTAGTTCTTTACCAAAGATGGTTGATGGAATTGGCAAACAATTTTGTGAGTTTTGCCAATCTTTACACCCCTCAACGCCGTTCCCTTTTTGAAATGGGCAGATTAGTAATTAATGGAAGGGAAATGACTTTTACAATGAAAATTCAGGACAGGCCTGCCCACAAAAAGATAGCTGAAGACAGCTGTATGTATCTTTTGTATTTGGAAGTTACCGGTCGCCAGGACAAAGATATTAAATTTGAGATTGTGGCTGCAGTGACCTCTGGTGATACAGGTGGATTGCGCATTGGCAAGCGCGGTATCTTTTTTACTATAGACGGTAGAGAGTGGGATGCGCAGGTAGTAGATATCGTGGAAAACCCTATAAGCATTTGGGAGTCAGTGAAGGCGCCTTTTAAGCAATTTACTGGTTTCATCAGAAAACAAATAGATAAATTCAGCAAATCCCGCCAAACTAAGTTAGAAGCAACTATAGCTACCCCTAATGCATCGGGCATAACGCGTGATCTCTTATTGGGGGGAGGTATAGCTATTGCGGCTCTTGGATCAGCCTTTGCCTACATTACCAAGGCCCTTTCTCAGGTCAAAGCGGTTCATGTTCTAGGGATGTTGGCAGGGCTAGCAGCTTTTATTTTATTGCCGGGTATAATTATGGGTTTTGCCAAGATACGTAAAAGGGATATGAGTGTCCTCTTGGAAGCATCAGCTTGGGCGGTAAATGTGCAGATGCGACTGAATGCCACTTTGGGACGACTTTTCACCCACATACCACGTCTGCCTGAAGGTGCGCGTAGGGAACGCAGAGATGTGCTGGTGCAGTTCGTAAGAGAGTTTGGTGATAGTTCCTTGCGTTCAAGGAAACCAGTTATAGTAGCTTTAATTACCATACTCATTGTGCTTGGTTTGATATGGGTTCTGTTTACATACCCTGTGAAGTCCTTATTTTAACACTTCTTAATAGTCTTTATAATTTCCTTAATTTTGTCTTGACACAAGCTACGGGAGAAAAACAATGCCAGCTTTATGGTATAGGAAAGTATATAGCGTATACCACTGCGAAAATTGCACATTCAGGCCATTGCCAAAGGCAATTTTCTTGAAAGTTATACACATTAGGTGGTTGCTGATTATTATCCTCTGCTTAATTTTTCAGATTAATGCGCAGGCCGAGGAGATTTATTTAAAAAACGGGGATAGGTTAACCGGAGATGTGATTAAAGAAGACAAAGAGAATATTACTATAAAAACAGAAGCAATGGGGGAGATTACAATTAGCAGGGATTTCCTAAAGCGCATTTCCGGGGCAAAAGAGGAGACAGTCGAGGTAAAAGAAAAGGCAAAAGAAGAAATAATACCCGCGGCGAGTAAAGAAGCTAAAGAAGTAATCTGGCAGAGAGAGGTTTCTTTAGGTTATAACGAATCCAGCGGCAATACCAAAGTTAGCCAATTATCTCTGAGCGTGTTGGTTAATAGAAAAATAGAGCAGGTTAATGAATTTAGTTTAAAGGGAGATGCCTATTATTCTTCATCAAATGAAAAAATGGATGCTCAGAAGTGGTATGGGATGGCCCGCTATGCCTTTAGTTTTAGAGAAGGCAAAAAGTGGTACAACTTCTATAAATTCGAGTCTGACCACGATAGATTTGCTAATATTGATTATAGAATTATCCCGGCTGCAGGAGTAGGATATTGGTTTTATGCTCTACAGGAACTTAAAGCTATGGCCGAATTAGGCTTGGGGTTAGAGCATACAGTTTATAGAGACCAGACAGAAGATAGTGATGAAATAGTCCTCGTTCCAAGAGCATTTTTTGAAAAAGAGTTCTTTAGTAATTCAAAGATTTCTCAAGATGTGCTGCTCTATCCGACTATAGAGGATTTTAGCATATTTAGACTACATTCAGAAACAACGCTAGCGACTTCCATTAATGAAAAGCTGACGCTGCGGTTAAGCTTAATTGATGACTATAATTCAAATCCGCCTGGAAGCGCCAAAAAGAATGACTTTCGCCTAATATCGTCATTAGCATATTCCTTTTAACCCTAAAGGGTAGACTTTCGTAATTCCACTATAACGAAAGGTCTAATCCTAAAGGATAGGCCTTACTTTCCTTTAAAGTAAGGCCTAAGGAATGGTCTAATGAAAGAAGATAAAGGAAAGGCGTAAACCTATTGCTCTATCCATTACCAAAATCACGAAGAATAGTTAAGAAAGGAGAGCTTAAAAGTAATATAATTCCAGCTAATTTAAAATGTCCGAAATGCAGTTTTGAAGGAATCCCCACCATTAACAGAAAGAACTTTAAAGTTTTAGGAAAGGATGAAGAAGGTTATTTATATTTTGAGTGTCCTAAATGTGAGAGTCATTTAAAATATGACGGACTTACAGGAAAGATAACGATAGTTACAGGTGGGAGGACCCACTCTTGAAAAAGAGGTTATTGCTCCAAAGAATGAAGAACCTGAGGAAGGGGTTGAAGAAATACCACAAGGATAGTTTTATTAAATTGCGATAAATAAGATAAACATGTTAGATTTCCGTTAGACCTTTCGTTATAGTGGAATTACGAAAGTCTATCCTTTAGGATTATAAGTAAATGCCGAGTAAAAAAAATTATTCTATAGCCTGGGCAGTTTTACTATTTGTAACTTGTTTTTTATGCGCAGGGTGCTCTTTGTTAGAGAGGATTTTGGACAAAGAGGGGTTTGAAGAAAGACGGCTGTTTGGGGATACTTATCAATACACCTCTAAGATTATAAAGCTTCAAAAGGCTTTAAGGGAAATTGGACATAATCCAGGAAGGATAGATGGTAAGATAGGAGATAAAACAAGAAGCGCGATTAAAGTATTTCAAAAGGATTATGGATTAAAAGTAAGTGGATATGTAGATAAGAAAACATGGGTTGAATTAAATAAAGCTTGGGAGAAAGAATTTCTTCCTTTTGAAAAGATTAGTATAAAGAAAATTCAAACTGCTTTGAAAAATGCTGGTTTCGATCCTGGTCTCATAGATGGAAAAGCAGGTTCAAAAACTAAAAAAGCGGTAAAAGAGTTTCAAGAATCAAAAGGTTTAACCCAAGACGGAGAAATTGGCCATAAGGCTTGGGAGGAGTTGAGAAAATATCTATTGAAATGAGTGGCTTAAATGAAAAGATGTCCTTTTTGTGCTGAAGAGATACAGGATGAAGCCGTAAAATGTAAACACTGCGAGAAAAATGTGCGAGAAAAATGGGTCACACCTATTTTCGTTGAGCACTAAAGAAAAGTAAGGATTTATTGTCAGGCACCGACAATGTAGAAAAAGCGGACGGTTCTATTTTAAAATAATTAAGTATTGTGTTCCCGAAATTCTTAAAAGGAGAATAACGTGTTTGGGTCAGTGTCCCGATTAGAATGGACACCGTCTCTATGTATACAATAGGATAGGAAAGCATGGAAGCATTTGCAGCGAATGCAAAAAAACTTCCAAGCGTAAAGCAATGAGAGTGAAGAACAAATAGTTCTTCACTCACTCCAAAGCAAAGGATCAGTTTAAATGAAGCTTCAAGTGTTATTTATCTGCTATTATAACTCGGTCAGAAGCCAAATGGCGGAAGGTATATTAAGACATATTGCTGGTGATAGAGCAGATGTATATAGTGCAGGGATAGTAAAGACTGGTGTTAACCCTGTTGCAATAAAGGTTATGAATGAAAAGGGAATTGATATATCAAATCAATATTCAAAGAATGTTACAGACTTGTCTGGTAAAAAGTTTGATTATGTCATTACAGTATCTGATAGGACTAAGCAGGCTTGCCCGAGTTTTCCTGGTAAATACAATGAAGTTCATTGGAACATAGATGACCCTGGCGAAATTCTTGGCACAGATAAGGATAGATTAAAGGCTTTTAGAGAAAAACGAGATTTGTTATTCAAAGCGATTAAAGAATTTACAGCCAAGCAAATATTTAAAGAATAACAAAGGAAAAATGAATACCTGCCAATAGTTCATTCAATTGGTGCGCTTATCTTTGGCGCTGTCCCCTATTATTGTTCGACGTTGACTATCATTCTATAGCAAAGTATAATATTATAGGTGAGCAGAGAACACGTTTAATCTGGAAAAAGCTAACCCAGAAGAAAGGAGGAAC
>CAZEQA010000086.1:0-6825 GCA_964514265.1 uncultured Planctomycetia bacterium
AAAGACCTGCATAGATAAAGAAGGATAATTACTAAAATTTTTTCTTCTATTATATTGGTTATGTTTTTCGCAGAGTTTTCTTAGCAATTCCTTATCCATAAGAGTGTTTCCTTTATGAATCCACCCTCCGGCTGGCTTCTCATGAATAATCTGTACAATACTGCAGTTAAGCCTTTTGGTAAGTTCCATCATCTTTTCTATGCCAAAATCTTCTATCATCTCTAAAGAAGGACAACAGTTGATTGCGGTATTTATGCCTAGTCCTTGAAATATTCTTATAGCAGAACAGGCAATCTCAAAAGCACCTTTTTTCCCTGCAAATTGGTCATATTTTTCAGGCAACCAATGATGTATGGACACCATCGCACCAAACAAACCTGCTCTTTTGAGTTTTACGGCTCTCTCATATGTAAGCGTATGGCCTGTGGTATTTATCCATATTTCACTTCTGTCATCTAAACTCTCAACAAGCCTAAGTAATCTGTCAAATCTTAATAATGGTTCACCCCCTTCAATATCAAACATGCTCACACCGATATTCTGAATATCTTTGGCTACCCCTATGAGTTTATCTAAGGGCAAATCTTCACCGTTGTCTCTTTTCTGATAACAATGAGCGCAACTGTAGCCACAGGCTTTCGTCATTGAAAACACAACATGTGATGGTATGGTTTCCTCATTTAGTATCAAAAATTTATCAATTGCCTTATAGAAGGCTTTTGTAGGGAAAGCCGCTAAATATAAATGCAGTTTATAAACATTGCCAATTCGAACGGCTTTATAATGACTTAATAATTTAGAAAATATCATTATCCTCTTAATAAAAACTAGATATTGCTTCAAGCTTATTTCTCTTTTTAGAAAACGAACAAAATATTTAAAGAATATAGCTATGGCCATACGTAAATTCAAGAGTAACCTTGCAAATCCTGTAATATACTTTTGCTTTAACTCCTGAGAGTTATTGCCGTTACTTTGTAAATAGCCATTCTCTTTCCACCAATCTACTGTCTCTTTTACTCCTTGCGCAAGCGGGGTCTTGGCTATATAACCTAAGACCTCTTTCGCTTTTGAAATATTATAAACATTATTACAGTAAAACATTTTTACCCTTGCTCTTGTTAATAGAAACGGTTTCTTTGCATTTGATAATTTAGCAACTATCTCTAAAAAAACACCTACGGGATAAAATAGCCAAAAAGGAGCATATAGAGGAGGTCTTACATTTAGATCTTTACAAAAAAGATTAAAATATTCTCTTATCTTAGGGACTTCTTCGTTACCTATATTGAAAATATGTATACCGGGCAATTTTTTTTCCAAAGCTGCCTGCATTGCTCCAACGACATCTTTTACATATACTACGTGAAATTTATTATTTAAGCCCATAGGAATAATATGTTGGCCACTTAAAATGGTCTTACAAAATTCAAAAGGACCTGAATTAAATTCTCTAGGACCATAAACCCAAACAGGCCTAATAACAATAAGATTGATATCGTTTTCTCTAGCAAATTCTATAGCTTCTTTTTCTGCAAGCATTTTAGTATATCGATAATGATTCATGCCTGATTCAAAAAATCTCGATAGAAAATAAGGCATTCGCGGTCTATACTCTGCTTCTTCTTTCTTTGGTGTAGTGCAATCTTCTTCACCCAAAACGCCCGCTGTGCTTACAATAATAACTTTTTTAATATTGTTTTCCTTTGCTGCATTCAATAAATTACGCGTACCATCAACGTTGATTTTGTAGAAGTCTTCTTTTCTGCCCCAATCTGAGGCTAATGCAGCTACATGAATTATCACATCGCAATCTCTTATGCCTTCTCTCAAACTACAATAATTACTTAAATCGCCTCTATGTAAGTTTATATAATCCAAAGGTAGGAAAGACAGATTACTTGTATCTCTTACTAAAACAGTGATGTCATACTTAGCGTTTACCAATCTATCTACAAGATGGCTTCCAATAAATCCGGTGCCACCTGTAATAAATATTTTATTAAGTTCTCTACTCATTCTGTAATTACCTCTAATGCCTTCGGTATAACTTCTATTCTCGCAGGCAGGTAACCCCTTACATCGCCATCAAATTCCACAAAAATATTTTGTGTATCACAATCTATCTCGACTTCCTTTCCATACTCAATACAAGTGCCTTTAACTTTTAAAAAATCACCAATATAAAGTTTATATATGTTTGCAATTAATGAAATAAAAGATGCTTTTTTGATGGATAATATGTACAACCTTCCGTCATCCGGGGCTATATCGCTAAATATCCGCATCCCTGAAGCCAGGTAAGGGTCCTTGCCCACAGTTAAATTAATTAACTTCTCAAAATCGACTTTTTGACCGTCGATTTTTATTTTTAAGTCTATCCCCTTAAAATTAATTAGAGAAATGACACTTGCAGAAAGTGTACCTAGAAAGTCACCCAGATATTTCCTATATCTCGAGTTTGCCTTAGTTGCAATTAACGGACCTAGCCCTACATTAACGTTACTGCCAAAATATGAAATAGCACTTTCGGCAGGCTTTTTCGTAAAAGTAATCTTACCAATATCAATTAATTTGCTTTTCCCCTGCGAAAGGACATCAATAGCTCTATCTAAGTTAAGAGGTATATTATGATAACGATTAAAATCGGGGCTAGTTCCTACGTGCAAAACGCCAAGTTTTGCGTTATGGCTACTTAAACCATTTGAAAAGAATCCACTTATAACTTCACATATCGTTCCATCCCCTCCCACAGCAACAACAACATCCCAATTATGTTTTATAGCCTTGGCAGAAATAAATGTAGCTTCTTCCGGTCCTTGAGTTATTTTGTAATCAAATTCAAGTTCTTTGTTGTTAAATACTGAAAGTATTCTTTCACAAACTCTTCTTCCTCTTCCCGACCCAGATGAGGGATTCATTATTAAATAGTATCTTGCTCCAGCCATTCTGGTTTTACCTTTCGGATATGCTCGAAAACTTGAATAACGTAATCAACATCTTCTTCCCGCAAATTTGCATTTAAAGTTAATCTTATTCTTGAAGCTTTTTTTGGTACACTTGGAGGGACAAAAGGAACAACATAGATTCCCTTCTCAAACAACATCTTTGTTGCTAAAAAAGTATCTTCCGCAGTCTTGAATGTAATTGAAACTAACGGAGTAGTAGAATTGGTAAGGCGAAATTTCATCAATTTTAGTGCGCCAAATAATTTCTTAGCATACTTATTGATTTTTTCTCTTAACTCAGAATGTTTCTTTGTATATTCTAAAGAAGCTATTGTTGCCGCTGCAATACTTGGTGGCAAGGCTGTAGAATAAAGATACATAGGAGTCCTATACCGAAAACCATCGATTAATTGCTTATTTCCTGCCAAAAATCCTCCAAATGTTCCTATTGCCTTGCCAAAAGACCCGGTAATCAAATCCACATCTTTAAATACATCAAAAACTTCTAATACCCCTCGTCCTTCATTGCCTAACACACCAATGCCATGTGCATCATCAACAATAACGAAAGCGTCGTAATGCTTGGCTACCTCTGTAATTTTTCCTAATGGTGGAACATCTCCATTAGTACTATATAAACCTTCGACAACTATAAATTTTATCCGGTGGTCTTGATATTTTTCTAATAATTGTTTCAATTTATCCACCCTATTATGCTGAAACATTCTAAAAGATGCTTTAGTTAAAGCAATACCGTTCAACAGCGAAGAGTGTATTTCTCTATCAGCGATTATTACATCTTGCTCATTAGCTAAGAGCTTAAATACACCCATATTACACTGATAACAAGATGGAAAAGCTAGGGCATCATCTTGTTTTAAAAAGCTTGCAGTCTCTTGCTCAAGCTTCCTATTTATACTGGTTTGACCGATAACTATCGGTGTGCCGCACATACTTATACCAAACTCCTCTAATACTTTAATAGCTTCTCGTTTTATAGTGCTATTATTAGCAATACCTAAATAATCATTCGTTCCAAGAGAGACAAATGTTTTATTATTAATCTTTATGCTTCTACCTAAACCGCTTTGTATAAGTTGATAGTAAGGATTGAAATTTATCTCTTCAGCAAGTTTTTTGTCAACATAAAGGTTATCAATTAAATCTTTTTTCTTCATTATTTCTTAAAGCTTAAAAACACATTCTATTTTTGTACATTTTTAAAAAGGGCTGGCCGCCCGCGACCGAAGGGAGTGCCGTAAGGCCACCCGGCCAGCCCTTTTATTATAGCATACAAAAAGCCGAGAATTCCATTGGTTTTTCTGATGGCTCGGCACTGTGGCCGTCCAAGCTTTTAAATATGTAAAGGCCACAGAGCGGACACTTTACTGCGTAACGTGCAAGCACTTTTCTTATAGTAGAAAGATGGAAAAGTGGAGGCAAGCGGCTGGCGGCTGCCCCTCCCCGTGCAAATATTTGATATAATATCCTCTCTAAATTTCCCGTCTATATATAGTCATAATATAACCGATAATCTGCAAAATAAATGCGAATTTGAGAGGTTCCTTTAGTGGATTTAGCGCGGCGCCTTGTGAGGCTCAAAACTTGTATTTAACAGGCTGGATATCTTCAGAGGGGTGCAAAAATTAAGAGAACTGAACAAAGCAAGCGTTTATTTTGTCCAATTTGTCCAGTATTTTAGAGAGGTAACTTTCATAACTCTTTTTGTTGTTGTTGGTTAGCGAATGTCCACCTCGACAACGTGGACATTCGCTAAAATTAGGAGGATAGCTACGCAGGATACATCTTCTTATACCAAAAATAGTATGATCGTTATTGCTGCTTTTCCCAAAAATCCTCAGCTTCCTTTTCCATCTTTTCAAGCCGTGTATAATAATCAGGGAATTCATTAAGATGCGCAAGAGCGATTTTCCCTGTCGTTAAAGGGTCGCTGCTCGTAACATTTGTCGCTGAATCACGCAACCCATGTTCTAACTCAACATCCATACCTTGCCTAAATTGCTCTACATCAAACTTATCCCACTTTACCCCTAGTTGCTCTCCAATTTTCTTTGCTTCATCAAAACTAAAACTTTTTTTACTGCTCATAAAAACCTCCTGGTTCTTGTTTATGAATAACGTACAGAAACTATTAGATCTCCCTTATGGTCACACGTGGGACACATTTTACCCATGCCTTTTAACCTTAATTTCTGGCCATTCTTTGTGCCGGGATTTATTTTCAGGGTAATTATTCTTGCATCGTGCAATTTAACTTTAACTTCACCTCCGCTCAAAGCAATATTTTGAGGAATCTTTATATCTGCGTATGTATCTGTATCGTATTTTTGTTGACCCCCTGTATCTGTGAAGTGATAAACTGTATAGGCACCACCGGCTTGATCGCCTTGCATTGAGCTCATCCCTTCAAAAATATCGGATAAGTCATCAAAAAAGAAATATCTGTTAAATCCCCTTTGTTGAGAGGCCCCGCGTGCTCCAGGATCATGAAAATGCTTCATTAAATCTTCAAAATCGAACCCTGTTTGCGAAGCAAAATCTCCAGATCCAGGACCGCTCCTGAAAGCATAAGCGCCTTTTCTATAATCATCATATTCCTTGCGCCTTTTTGTATCTCCCAAAACGTAATATGCGGCTGTAACTTCCTTGAATTTCTCTTCACATTCCTTCTTCTTTTCTTCCAGGCATCTGTCTGGGTGATATTTTAAGGCCAAGCTCCGGTACGCGGATCTTATCTGCTCGCTTGAGGCGCCTTCGTCTACTCCCAAAATTGCGTAGTAATCTTGAGTATCCATAATTTATTTTTTACTATACCACCATGATATCTCTTGTTATATTTTCAGTTTCCCGCTTTTTGAATCAATATCCACAGTTACCTTATCCCCGTTTTTATATTCGCCATTCAGAATTTTTAGGGCAACTACATCCTCGATTTCCCTCTGCAGCAAACGCCTCAAAGGCCTTGCCCCAAAATCGGAATCATACCCTTCTTCGGCGATTTTTTTCTTAGCTTCTTTAGAAATATCCAGAGTTATATTTTTCTTCCTGAGCTTGATTTTTAATTCGGCCAGCTGAAGCTCTACTATTTTCTCAACATCGGATTCCGAGAGCTTGTTAAATATAATAATTTCGTCAATCCTGTTGATAAGCTCCGGCCTTAAGTACCTCTTCATCTCATCAGCTACCTTACGCCTAATGTCTTCCTGAGAATAGGACGCTTCCTGGAAATACTGGCTGCCGATATTTGAGGTCATAATTATAACCGTATTCTTGAAGTTGACCACCCTGCCTTGGCCGTCAGTAAGTCGGCCATCCTCTAATATTTGAAGTAAGATATTAAAAACATCGTGATGCGCCTTTTCTATCTCATCAAAAAGGATAACTGAGTAAGGCCTGCGCCTGATCTTCTCGGTAAGCTGGCCGCCTTCTTCATATCCGACATACCCTGGAGGCGCCCCAATCAGGCGGCTTACCGCATGCTTTTCCATATATTCGGACATATCAATCCTTGTCAGGGCATTTTCATCGTCAAATAAAAACCAGGCAAGTGTTTTGGCTAAATACGTTTTTCCCACGCCTGTCGGCCCCATGAAAATAAATGAACCTATTGGCCGGTTAACATCAGCAATGCCTGACCGGGAACGCCTGACTGCATTGGAAATGACCGATATGGCCTGATCCTGGCCAACTACTTTTTCCTTAAGCCGTTCTTCCATAGAAATAAGTTTTTCTACTTCCCCTTCTAAAAGCCTGGAAACGGGAATGCCTGTCCATTTGGATACTATTTGGGCGATGTCTTCTTCGTCAACTTCCTCTTTAAGCATTTTGCTTTTCTTCTGAATTTCATGAAGCTTTT
>CAZEQA010000087.1:0-6754 GCA_964514265.1 uncultured Planctomycetia bacterium
CATGAGCTCCGGCATCAGTCCTTCCCGAACCAATTATCTTGATTCTTTCCTGAAGAATCTTCTGGAGTGCCTTTTCTATCGTCTGTTGAATTGATTTTATCGAACGGCGAGGGACGCAAGACGAGGAATGATTCTGAACCTGCCAGCCACAATAATTTGTGCCATCGTATTCAACGGTCAATTTTACATTGCGCATATCTAAAAGGGGTCAGGCGCTTTTTTGCCTAAATGCCTAAAAGGGGTCAGGCGCTTTTTAAGAGTTCGGCAATCTGGACTGCATTTAAGGCTGCGCCTTTGCGCAGATTATCGGCAACTACCCAAAGCCAAAGACCATTTCTCACAAACGGGTCCTCTCTGATACGTCCTACAAGCACCTCATCGCATCCGGCCGCATCAATGGCACAAGGATAGGTGCGAGTCCTTTTATCTTGTGCCTCATCAATCACCTTTACGCCTTTGGCCTTCTTAAGCAATTTCCTGGCGCTAACTGCGGATAGCTTCCTGGCGGTCTCAAGATAGACTGCCTGGCTGTGGCCAATAGCTACAGGCACTCGGGCCGTAGTTGAGCTAATCTTTATGCTCGCATCGTGAAGAATCTTGTGCGTCTCTTTAACTGTCTTCCATTCCTCTGTTGTATAGCCTGCCTTTTCAAAGCTGCCGATTTGGGGGAAGACATTAAAGGCGATTCTTGCCGGCAACGCCTTAACTTCACCCACTGCGCCGGTTGCCAAAAAGTCCTTTGATTGATCAATCAATTCATTTACTGCCGCCCTGCCTGCGCCTGAAGCCGCCTGATAAGTAGCCACAATCATCCTTTTAATCCCCGCTTTTTTATAAATAGGGGCGATGGCCACAACCAACTGAATGGTAGAGCAATTGGGGTTGGCGATAATCCCTTTGTGCCTTTTTACATCTTGGGGATTTACCTCCGGAATTACTAAAGGAACGCCTTTCTGTAAGCGAAAATCTGCGCCGTTATCAATAACCACGGCCCCTCTTTTTACTGCCTCCGGGGCATAAGTTACTGCCGCGCCTTTTTCCCCTTCGGTGCCGGCAAATAAAGCAATATCAATGCCCCTGAAGCCATCGGGAGCAATTTTTTGTACGCTATATTCCTGGTTATCGACGATAAACTCGCGGGAGCTCCGGGCAAAGACACGTAGTTCGTCTATAGGAAACTTGCGCTGACGCAGAACCCGCAGCATCTCTTCCCCTACCGCACCAACTCCCACCACCGCTACATTGTACTTTCTCATTCAAATCCTCTCTAACTTCTTAAGATTTCGCTTAGTTATCCGAGGTGTTTATTGCGGAGCGAGCATTACTTCAAGTTCTCTACTACCAAATCCCCGACTTCACTGGTAGAATAACCCATCTTTCCCGCAGAAAGACTCTTAAGTTTATTGCCGGTTACATACATTACCGAATTTTCCACGCTTGTTGCAGCCGCGTCTTCTCCCAGCGCCTCAAGCATCATCTCCAACGCACAAATTGCCGCCAGGGGATTGATTGCATTTTTCCCGGTATATTTTGGCGCTGAACCGCCTATCGGCTCAAACATCGAGACCCCTTCGGGATTGATGTTTCCTCCTGCGGCAATCCCCATCCCCCCTTGAATCATTGCCCCCAGGTCAGTAATGATATCGCCAAACATATTATCGGTAACTATCACGTCAAACCACTCGGGATTCTTGACCATCCACATACAGGTGGCATCAACGTGGGCATATTCGGTTGTTATATCAGGATATTCTTTGGCCACTTGATTAAAGGTCCTCTCCCACAAATCCCAGGCAAAGGTGAGCACATTGGTCTTCCCGCAAAGAGTAAGCTTTTTCCTTTTATTGCGCTTGCGGGTAAATTCAAAGGCATAGCGGATACAGCGCTCCACTCCCGAACGGGTATTGCGCGAAACCTGCAGGGCTACTTCGTCCTTTGTCCCCTTCTTAATAAACTCCCCTTCGCCGGCATAGAGGCCTTCGTTATTTTCCCGCACTACAACAAAGTCGATATCCTCCGGCCCTTTATCTTTTAACGGGGTCCAAACCCCCGGATAAAGCTTTACCGGACGCAGGTTAATGTATTGATGCAAGTTAAACCTCAACTTTAAAAGCAGGCCCTGCTCCAATATTCCCGGCTGCACGCGGGGATCCCCTACAGCCCCAAGATAAATGGCGTCAAATTGCTTCAGTTCTTCCAATTGCGCATCCGAAAGCACTTCTTTGGTCTTCAAATAACGCTCGGCGCCATAGTCGAATTCCTTCACTGAGTATTTAAACTTGCCGACTTTACTCACTGCCGCTAAGACCTTTAAGCCCTCGCGAACTACTTCCGGGCCGGTTCCGTCTCCGGCAATTACGGCAATTTTATAGGCCTTACTCATCTTCGCCTTCTCCTTATGTAGGATACCAAACCCCCGGCTTCAATCAACTCCTGCATAAACCTGGGAAACTTTTGCGCATAGTAGGTCCTGGCTTTAGCCGTATCATAAATTTCGCCTTTATCCAGATTAATCTCTAATAAGCTGCCTTTACCAATCTTAGCTACCCCTTTACACTCTAAAATCGGCAGGCCGATATTAATCGCATTGCGGTAAAAAATCCGGGCAAAGCTTTCTGCGAGCACACAAGAAATACCGCAGGCCTTAATGGAAACGGGGGCGTGCTCGCGCGAGGAACCGCAGCCAAAATTCTTTCCTCCCACAATAATATCGCCCTTCTTCACTTTTTTGACAAATCCGGGCCCTATCCCTTCCATGCAATGCCTACCCAATTCCTGCGCATCGCTGACATTCAAAAACCTGGCCGGGATTATCTCATCCGTATTCACATTGTTACCGAATTTATGAACTTTCCCTCTGATCTTCATTTTCCAATAAAACTAATGGATTCCCCTCAGTTTCCATCGAATTAACTTGCTGCGTTTTGATGAACATTTAACAATGAATTCACTCATTTGACGAAGCCATTCCAACTTCTTTTTAGCTGGTATGCCCATAAATCTTAAAAGACGTTCTTCTTCGCTTTCCCATTTGAAAGTCATAGCTTCTTCCTTATTCTTTTTATCTTCTTTAATTCTTCTATATCTAATTTATCGACTGCCCGTCCCGCTTTCCTTTTCATCTTAATTAACTTATCTATGGAAATTACGGGTAGTCTAAAATCGCCAACTCTAATGAAGATAGCGCTCTTTTGGGCTTCCTTAAAAGATACGGGTGATTCTATAATGATGTCGACTTCCTTAAGCTCGTCCTCCTTATAGAAGTTGAAGGCCTTCATGTGTTTGTTTTTAATCCAGTCTTCTCTTGTCTTTCTATCTGCAATTCCCATTGGATCAACCGGTTGTTTAACACGGTAGCCGCGCCTTTTTAAAATTTTGACAATTTTTTTGAGATTATCATCGCTCATTTCGACAAGGATATCTAAATCAGCAGTGCTCCTCATTAAACCGAGAAGGTTAACGGCGATACCTCCTACAAGTACATATTTTACTTTTTGTTTTTGAAAGGCCCGCAATATCTCCTCATAAAAAATCATCTTTATCTCTTCCTTCTTCGGAGTCCGCTTTTGTGGTGGTTAGATTACTTCTTCGCTACGCTCCTCGCAAACTCGCAAAGTCCTTGGGGGACAGTTTCCCGAATGGAAATAGTGAAAAGCGCCTGACCCCTTTTACTAAAGTTTACGTATCTTCCTGTATTTCTTTACTTCCTTGATTAATTCAATATCTGCCAGATCTATTGGTCTTCCGGAAGCTTTTTTCATTATCATAATATCATCGAGCGAAGCTACTTTAACTGATAGATTTTTGTCCCGCATTAGTTGGCTATTTTTATAAAGTTTTTTAAACTGTTTGTCGCTGGCCAAGAAGACATCCAATACATCCTGGCCGCGATAAGAGAAACAAATCCATTGCTCAGCATATAGCCTTGGAGAATGTTTAATTTTAAGAATATCCCGTTGCTTGCTCTGCAGGCCTAATCTATCGGCAATTTGAAAAAGTTTATCCAAGGTATTTTCGTCTGCAGATACATAAATATCAATATCCAAAGTGCTCCGCGGTAAACCATAAATAACCAAAGCTGCCGCTCCGACTATCATATAGCTGAGACCTGTTTTGTCCAGCATCTTAATGATACTCTGCCAAATTATATCTCTAGAAATATCTTTTTCCATGACGGCGAAGATTCTTATTAGCTCTTTTGGCTTCCGGGCGGGCAAAGCGAATAAGAAATCTGTGTTGCGCAAAAGCCCAGGCCAACCGTTCGCTAATGCTCAATTTACTAAAGGACTGAATATGCTGTTTGCGTAATTGTTCGGTTTTCATAGTTTCGTATTGTAAAAAGCGCCTGGCCCCTTTTAGGCATTTAGGCAAAAAAGCGCCTGGCCCCTTTTTAAAGGGAGTCGGGATGGGTGATTGTTCCCTTGATGGCGCTGGCTGCTGCTACTGCCGGATTGGCCAGATAGACCTTGCTCGTCAATGCCCCCATCCGGCCGCGAAAATTGCGATTGGTAGTGGCAATGGCTACTTCACCTTCGCCCAAAACACCCATATGTCCGCCCAGGCACGGCCCGCAGGTCGGCGGACAGATAACTGCGCCGGCCCTAATAAATGTATCTACTAACCCTTCTCTAAGAAGGCTTTGATAGACTCGCTGTGTTCCCGGAAAGATAAGCAATCTCACTGCCGAGCTGACCTTGCGATTTTTCAAAACTTTGGCTGCCAGCATCAAATCAGAAAACCTTCCATTGGTGCAGGAACCAATAACTGCCTGGTCAATCTTTATCTTCTTCAACTTACTCACCGGCCGCACATTACTGGGAAGGTGCGGAGAGGCCACCTGCGGCTCTAACTTGCTGACGTCGTATTCTCTCACATCACAATATTTCGCATTCTTATCACTCTGTAGGCCCCTAAACTTTTTCTCATTCGACCTGGTCAAACTTGCGCCGGCAACCTGTCTAATAAATACGTGCGTCTTTTTATCGTAGGCAACTATCCCTGACTTTCCGCCGGCCTCAATAGCCATATTGCACATCGTAAATCTATCGTCCATAGAGAGGGCTTTAACTACCGGGCCGGTAAATTCCATTGCCTTGTATAAAGCTCCGGATACACCGATATCGCCTATAGTATGAAGGATAAGGTCCTTACCCCCCACCCATTTCTTCAATCTGCCATAATAAATGAACTTCATCGATTCGGGGACACGCAGCCAAATCTTTCCCGTCACCCAAACCGCGGCCAGGTCTGTTGAGCCAACGCCTGTAGAAAATGCGCCCAATGCCCCGTAAGTGCAGGTATGGGAATCAGCGCCCACAATTAGATTTCCCGGCATAACTAATCCCAGCTCAGGTAGAAGGACGTGCTCAATGCCGCCGTTTCCTAAAGGATAAAAACGGCCAATCTTAAAATCCTGCGCAAAGTCCTCTACTATTTTACACTGCCGGGCGCTCTGGACATCCTTATTGGGCACAAAATGGTCCAAAATGAGAACAACGCCTTTACGGTCAAATATCTTCTTTGCCTTCAGGCCTTTAAATTTCGAAATGGCAATCGGCGCGGTGATATCGTTCCCCAGGGTTAAATCAACGCGGGCATTAATAAATTCACCGGGCGCAATGGCCCTCTTATCCGTATGGGCCAATAATATCTTTTCAGTAATATTCAATCCCATTATACCGAGCTTCCTTTGGGTATAACTACAATTCCGGATTTGGTAACTGTAAACCTCTTCTTGTCTTCTGCTAAATTGTAGCCAATCGTGGCGCCTTGAGAAACCTGCACATCTTTATCAATAATTGCCCGGCGAATTTTGGCATACCTTCCGATTTGCGTTCCCTGCATAATAATAGAATCATAAATCTCGGCAAAACTGTTGATGCGCACAGCGGGAAAAAGAATAGAATACTTCACTAACCCCCCGCTGATAATACAACCGTTGGCAATGAGAGAATTAATCGGCCTTCCCACGCGCGCCTCATCTTCTTCTCCGCTCCAGACTGTCTTGACTGGCGGAAATTGTTCTTGATAGGTGCGGATGGGCCAGTCCTTATCGTAGAGATTAAACTCGGGAGTAACCTTCAATAAATCCATATTTGCTGCGTAATATGCGTCAATATCTCCCACATCCCGCCAGTATCTAGGTTTTTTGGTTTGCGGATCCTTAAAGTTGTAGGCAAAAATCTTTTTAGATTTTTTGGCCATCTGCGGAATTATATTTTTGCCAAAATCGTGCTCACTTTCCTTATCTCCTGCATCTTTTCCTAACTCTTCCATCAGGGTTTGCCGGCTAAAGACATATATACCCATTGAGCCGCAAACAAAGCCCGAGTTACCGGGAACAGTTTCAGAACTGGAGGGCTTTTCCTCAAAACCCCTCACCCGCATCTTGCTGTCAACCTTAAGGATACCTAAATGCGGAGATAGCTCCTTCTTTGTTTCTACAACTGCGACTGTCAGGTCAGCGTGGTGTTGCTGGTGATACTCAATCATCCGGGCATAATCCATTTTGTAGACATGGTCACCGGCTAAAATAAGCACATAATCGGGAACTTCCTGGCCGACTAAATAGAGATTTTGATAAATAGAATTGGCAGTGCCTAAATACCAGGATTCACCGATTCTCTGTTGTGCCGGGACAGCATCAATATATTCGCCTAATTCACTATTTAATATATTCCAGCCCATAATCAAATGGTGATTAAGTGAACTCGACTTATACTGGGTAAGCACACAGACCTTGCGCAGCCCCGAA
>CAZEQA010000088.1:0-6741 GCA_964514265.1 uncultured Planctomycetia bacterium
TATCCAGAGATAAGGTGTTGGCAAGAGTATACACCAAAATGGGTGTTGGACTTGCCTGGGGGGCTACTGCATATAATCCAAGAACCGCTCATATAAGACCAATTAATACAGACCGGCTTAATCTGGCTAAAATGCAATTCAACACAGCTCTTCTCCTTGACTCCGAGTGTCTTGAGCTTTTGGTTGCTCTATCAGCTATGTACGGAGCATTAGGTCAAAGAAACAAATCTGATTTCTACTATGCTAAATTCTTAAAGATTACAAATGACCCCATCGTTTTTGGCTGGCAATATTTTCAGTTAGGGGTAGGTCAGCAAAATTTTGGATATTATGTCGAGGCATACAAGTCTTTCGATAAAGCCATTAGCCTTAATCCTGAAGGTGGCTTTGTCCCCGAGGCCAAATCACGGAAGAAAACTATGCATCCTTATTACGTAACGTACTCGCAACGTCGCTCTAAGAAGAAACCCAGAGGATTTAAAGCAAGCGCGAAGAGAAGATGGGAGAAAAAGGCTTCCGGATGGGGCAAAGACATAATGGGAGAATTCGCAGAGCAACTGGAGAAAGTTGGCGCTAATCTGAATTCTATTAACAAATGCTCCTTCCGGGGTTCGCTGCGTTGGAGTATCCGTTATTTTGGCAGAGGTGGGTTATCTTTAATTAATCTTGCCTTGGTAATCTTATGGGCATTTACCAAGGAATATGGTTTATTTGCGGGTATTTACAAAGTAGTCTTCTTAAATCAGGCAATTGCTACAGAGAAAACAAGAGATTCGGCGTTTGAGCGCATAGTAAAGAAATACCCCATATACGCTGAGGCAATAGATGCCCACGAGGCAGAAGGAAGCCACAAAGGTGGCGAACAACACGCCTACAGAATAACAATAGATGTTCTTGTCTGCCGTGGGGGCGCGGTGGTTAGAGTATTACGTGCCTTCTCCAGGCGTCTTTACCTCTCCTTTTTAAGAAAACATATCACGGTAAATGGTTTTGAAAATCTGCCGACTGAAGGAGCTATATTAGCCTGTAATCATTCCAGCCATGGTTTTGACTGTTTCTTAATTGCGATTGAAATTCTTTTCCGCACTGGTATAGTTCCCGGAGTATTCATCAAGCGCAGAAACGCCTTTTCTCTAATAACAAGGTTGTTTGCACAACTCTGTCATCCATTTTATGCCAAGAACCCCTATGCTATAAAAGATGCCCGTGACTTCTTAAAGAAATCTAATGGATTTGTTATTATCGCTCCTGGCGCAAATCTTGAGTCCAGACGTTTGCGCACTTGGAAAGACGGCGTGGCAGTGCTGGCGCAGAGAAGTGGAAAGCCGATTGTGCCGGTAGCAATAAGTGGAAATATTCCCGAAGGTAACTGTATCAAAAATTTTGCTGAAGCTGTTAAAAAATGGCTGGTGAGCGGCAAAGGCTTAGATGTTTACTTACAATTTGGCGAGCCGATATATGCGCAACATCTTGAGCGAGAAGCAATTACAACTAAAGTAAAAGCCAGTGTCGCGGAAATGCTTCAGCAGAGCAGGAGGAGAGAACGTGCCGCAGTAATGAAAGAGTCGACAACAGTCTCGGCGCGATCAATAGATGCATTAGGATGTATTATTTCAACTCTTAAGGCGCGACTATCAACAGTCTCGGCGGACGAAAAAATAAAAGTGCTGCTGGTCTGTTATGCTAATTTTACCCGTTCCGTAATTATGGAACTTGTTTTAAAACAACTTCTCCTAGATAACGGCCTTGCTGATAGGTTTGAAGTTAAATCTGCCGGAGTAAAACGTATAAGGGCATGGTTATTAAAGCTGCCTAATCCAATGTTACGCTATATTGCCTGGCAAAGAGGAATAGACGGGGATATTATCAGCAGTTACAAAGGATCACATCGCCTCACTGGAAAGGATATAGAATGGGCAACGATAATCATTCCTGCAGATGAAGTTGTTCTGAATATTATAGCGGCAAGATATACTTTTGCAATGGCAGGGCGCAAGACCATACCTTTTCGAGAATTTAATACTCAGGCTCAAGGCCCAGACTTGGTGGATTCTACCAGCGGAACCCTAAACATTATCCGCATCTTGCGAAAGTTAAATGATTTAGTTACCGAAGTTAATAATGTTTTCTGTGACCTTCTTCTGCCAATATTAATCAAACGACCAAGAGTTAAGTCAAGATTTATTATTAATGCTGGCGTTTTAGGTTTGGCTGTTTTCTCTGCTTTATTCTTCAATATCCCTACTACTCAACTTGCAGGTAATCCAGAGATAGGACAGCAATTTGCTTCAATAGTTGCAAATGGCGCAGGCCCCAGCGCCTTTGGGAGTATGCTTGACATCCTTGGTTTTGGAGTCCTTCTTGGAATCGCAAGCTGTTTCGCATATAGCTATTTATTTCCCAATAATAAGTTGCGAATTAAAAGACTTATGCCTCTTTTTGTTATAGGCCATATTATTTTCTTTGCTATCTTCCATTTTTGTCCAGGCTTAGTTATTAGAGCGATTCTTCCATTATTCTTGATTACTCCCTTTTTGCCTCTAAACATATCTACCAAACATAGAGAAAATACAAAGCTTAAAGCAAAAGACAGCAACCACAATTCTTCCCGTACCGCAACTTCAAGAAGGGCCGGACGTACCATATCTGAACTGTTGCTTGTATTGACAATCACCGCAGGGCTTATAGCTGCTGCGGTAGCGAACAGAACTGGCCTGTCCTGGGTCCATAATGAGCAGGAGCAACTGAATAATCTTAATGCTGCCTTATTCTTTGACGTTGGAGAGTTCTTTCTTGCAGCACGTTTTGTGCTTGTAGGCTGGGCATTCTCAAATATAATACCTTCCAACATAGTATCAAGGCTTAGGGCCAGAACCCCATTGCGTCTCAACCTTATTCTTTTACCCATATTTTACTGCGTTGCTAGAATTTACTGCCCGGACTACTTGGAGTCTGTGTTATTCACTTTCCTGTTGCTCGTTCCTATTTTTGTGGCGATGAGAACCGAACTGCGTTCAAAACCAAAGACAGAGCGGAATATTAAAGGAGAGGGTAAAGCAGTCTCTTCCAACTTAATAATTTTAGTAGTTCTTACACCACTTGCATTTCTGGCAATAGGGGCAGGCCCTACTACTCTTCTGGGAGCCGCAACCTTCCTCAGCATTCCCTTCTTAATGCCTGTTATTATGCCTATTATTGTGGTTATGCTAGCTAGTTTAATCCGGAGAGTATATTTTTATGCGCAGGCTAATAAGAGAGAGCAGGAAGGTGGGGGCCAAAACCTTATCCGGGAACCGCCAGGGAAATCTCTTGATTATCGGATTATTGCTCCTGTTTATAATGAAGGTCCAGAATTAGTGGATATTTTTTACGAGATTGAAAAGAGGGGTTATCTGGGCGAGGTTATATTCGTTGACGATGGTTCCACTGATGGTGTTACTGTTGAAATTCTCAAGGCTTGGGAGGCAAGGAGAAAGATTAATGTAATTTATTGTCCGCAAAATGGTCGCAAAATTGGCGCAATAACAACTGCCTTACGCCAATTGGAGGCAGAAAACAGACTACCTAATAATATACTATTGACTGACGCAGATAGTTTCTTAGAGACTCGAGGAGGATTCCAATCTATAGATGAGGCGATTAAGGCAGTAATAGAATACAAGAATGCTTATGGATTTGTAGGGGTAAGTGTGTCCATGCGGCCAGCACAGAAAGGATTCCTTGCCAAGATTCAAACAATTGAGTATTCCAACAGTATGCTAAGAAGACGGTTATTAAATTGGAGAAATCAAGGTGTTGTTATCCCAGGTGCGTGCGGTATCTATTCTACTAAAGAATATATGGAACATATGGATAGGGTTATTATTGATCCTGATTTCCCTGAGGATATCCATATGACCTGGCTACTTCAGGCTTCGGGCTATAAAATAGGTTACTATAATAAATCACTTCAAGCAATTACCTCGGTGCCTTTAACAATAAGGGAACTTGTAACACAGAGAATGCGTTGGAGTAGGGCTTTCTGGAAGATATTGTGGTTAGAAAAAAGTTTTGCTTTAGGGCGAATATTGAAGCCTAGTTTAATGGGCGTATTCCTCCTGTTGGAGATAGTCGCAATGTTACAATTGGTATATTTTATTGGCATTAATGTTGTTAGTGTCCTTGATGGGGGCCGCTTTATATCAAATCTCACCTGTGTTGCTATTATCCCTGCCGCAATATATTCATTGCTAGGTGTAGTTAATCCAGAAACCAGAGATCTGCTAGCAATGAAGATAAAGATTGCTCCTTTAGAGTTCTTATATATAATTGTCCTTTACCATGTTATCAGTTTAGGCATTATCTATCAATTTATAAGACACCTGATAAAACATTTCAATAGTCATGTTGTATATAATGTAGGTTTAGCTTTGTATAACTCAGATAACCTTCGCCAAGTAGAGCCTGAACCTTTTGTCGTAACCCCTGATGTAATAAGAAAATTAAAATATACTATTTTAAACCTGCAACGGTTACTATCAACATCAATAAGGCAAACAGGGAAGGTGAAAGTGGTGACTGTCGATTTCGGTAATTTTTCCTCTTCCGTAGCTATGGAACTTGCTTTAAAGCACCTTTTCCAAAATGAAGGCCTTGATGATAGGGTTGAAGTTAGTTCTGCCGGGGTAAGCAGAATAGCATCATTAAAGTTGTTTAGTCGAATCTTGTGGTATGTTGCCCGGCGAAGAGGAATAGCCGGAAACATTCTAAGAACTTATCAGGGGTCCCGCCACATCACTAGGCAGCAAATACAAGAGGCAGCTGTAATTTTTGTCAAAAAGAAAACTGATGGGGCTGCCATAGTGGAGATGGATAAGTCTGCATTGGGTAAGATTATACTTTTTGAAGAACTCAACCCTCAAGCTCAAGGCCTGGACTTAGTGGATTACAGCGACACAAGCATACGCGTCTTTCGCAGTTTAAAGAATTTATTTGCCAGGGTCGATAATGTTTTCGCTGGCGTCCTTATGCCGGTATTAACCAGAAATCTAAAAACTACTTCAGCAACTGTGAAGGCCGGACCTCGCTTCCCAGATAATCTTGCTCGTTTCCTCAGCTCTACCAGATCCTTAAGACGTAGAGGACTGACTATACATGGATTATTACTTGCCTGGACAATCCTTGTCGGGCTTATAGCTGCTGCTGTAACAGCGAATGCATTTGGCCTGATTTGGGTTCATATGCTAAGTATAAGTATGGCGAGTATAGTCTTAGCGTTTATTTTGAAGTTCAAGCATAATCTTATTAAGGTTGCCAAGCGCATCGTTACTCCAGGGATTATCTTCTTTGTCTTATTCGCTGGTATAGTTACTTTAGTTTCGGTTATCTTTGGCGATGTGCGGCCAGAACCGGGGATGATGATGCTGGCGATGGGTTATCCGCTCGTTGTCAGAGATAGTAAGCAAGGGCAAGGAAAAACAACTCAAGAAGTAAAGGTAAACAGGCATAACGAGCGTTCTCGTAATTTATTTGATAAATATAGAGGAAATGAGCCGCTTAAGAAGACTGGTATTTTAGCTGATATTATCATAGCAGTCTCAACCATAGGGATTCTGGTTTACAGTATTATGAATGGCCCTGCTGCTCAAGCTGCAGGTAATCCGGAGATAGGACAGCAATTCGCTTCAATAGTTGCAACTGCCGCAGGCCTCAGCACTTTTGGTAGCATTCTTGGCATCCTTGGTTTTGGAGTCTTTCTTGGAATCGCAAGCTGTTTCGCATATAGCTATTTATTTCCCAATAATAAATTGCGAATTAAAAGATTTATGCCTGTTTTTATTATAGGCCATATTATTTTCTTTGCCATCTTACATTTTTATCCAGGCCCACTGAAAGTGATTCTTCCCTTATTTTTCATTACTCCCTTTTTGCCTCTAACCATACGTACTAAACATAGAGAAGATACAAACTCTAAAGCAAAAGACAGCAGACACGATTCTTCCCGTACCACAGCTTCAAGAAGGACCGGACTTACCATATCTGAACTATTACTTGCCTGGACAATCCTTGTCGGGCTTATAGCTGCTGCTGTAACAGCGAATGCATTTGGCCTGATTTGGGTTCATATGCTAAGTATAAGTATGGCGAGTATAGTCTTAGCGTTTATTTTGAAGTTCAAGCATAATCTTATTAAGGTTGCCAAGCGCATCGTTACTCCAGGGATTATCTTCTTTGTCTTATTCGCTGGTATAGTTACTTTAGTTTCGGTTATCTTTGGCGATGTGCGGCCAGAACCGGGGATGATGATGCTGGCGATGGGTTATCCGCTCGTTGTCAGAGATAGTAAGCAAGGGCAAGGAAAAACAACTCAAGAAGTAAAGGTAAACAGGCATAACGAGCGTTCTCGTAATTTATTTGATAAATATAAAAGAAATGAACCGCCTAAAGGCAGGCTTGATGTTTTAGCCGACATTATCATAGCAGCCTTAACCATAGGGATTCTGGTCTACAGTATCATGAATAGCCATGCTGGAGCAGCCAATGCCAAAGGGATGGTGACGGCGGGCTTAGGTTGTTCGGTCTTTGCCAGAGATAATAAAAAACCAACTCGAGTAGAAGTAAACAGGGCTAAATATCCGGACGTTCATCAGACTTATGACAAATCAGGTAAGGTTTGTAGAGAGGTGGTCTCGCCTCATAATGATATGAAAGGCAGGCTTGATGTTTTAGCCGACATTATCATAGCAGCCTTAACCATAGGGA